>JBKJWA010000302.1:0-5578 GCA_046716705.1 Gaiellaceae bacterium | reverse complement strand
AGTCGAAGCAGGTCTCGGGCAAGGAGGACATCGCCCGGGTCGCCACCATCTCGGCCCGCGAGCGCGAGATCGGCGACGTGATCGCGGACGCGATCGAGAAGGTCGGCAAGTACGGCGTCGTGAACGTCGAGGAGGGCCAGACATTCGGCCTCGAGCTCGAGTTCACCGAGGGCATGCAGTTCGACAAGGGCTACCTGTCGCCGTACATGATCACCGACCCCGAGCGCATGGAAGCCGTGCTCGAGGACCCGTACATCCTCATCGCCAACCAGAAGGTCGGCGCGGTCAAGGATCTCCTGCCCGTCTTGGAGCAGGTAATCCAGGCCGGTAGGCCGCTGCTCATCGTGGCCGAGGACGTCGAGGGCGAGTCGCTGGCGACGATCGTCGTCAACAAGCTCCGAGGCACGTTCACGGCTGTCGCCGTGAAGGCTCCGGGCTTCGGCGACCGCCGCAAGCGGATGCTCGAGGACATTGCCATCGTCGCAGGCGGCGAGGTGATCACCGAGGAGATGGGTCTCAAGCTCGAGAACACGAAGATCTCGCAGCTCGGCCACGCACGCAAGGTGGTCGTCGACAAGGACACGACGACGATCATCGACGGTGGGGGCAAGTCCGACGACATCAAGTCGCGGATCAAGCAGCTGAAGTCCGAGATCGAGAACACCGACTCCGACTTCGACCGCGAGAAGCTCCAGGAGCGGCTGGCCAAGCTTGCCGGCGGCGTCGCCGTCGTCAAGGTCGGTGCCGCGACCGAGGTCGAGATCAAGGAGAAGAAGCACCGCGTCGAGGACGCGCTCAAGGCCACCCGTGCCGCCCTCGAGGAGGGCATCGGCTCGGGCGGCGGCGTTGCGCTCCTGAACGCGTCGTCAGCGATCAAGCTCGACGCCTTCGAGGGCGACGAGAAGACGGGCGCGCAGATCATCCTCCGCTCGCTCGAGGAGCCGCTCCGCCAGCTTGCGTACAACGGCGGACTCGAAGGCTCCGTCGTCGTCGACCAGGTCCGCCGCGCCAAGAAGGGCCAGGGCCTGAACGTCGACACCGGCGAGATCGAGGACCTCGTCGCGGCCGGCATCATCGACCCGACGATGGTCACGCGCTCGGCGCTGCAGAACGCCGCGTCGATCGCGAAGAACATCCTCACGACCGAGGCAATCGTGGCCGAGGCACCGGAGAAGAACGGTGGCGGCGGCGGGATGCCCGGAGGCATGCCGGACATGATGTAAGTAGCACGGGGGAAACCATGTTTCCCCCGTGTGCCCCCTCACGTGGCCGGTCGGCAATTGGACTGGTGATACGGGAAGAGGGTTAGGAGTGGCTGTTTGCTCTAGCGAAGGTGCCGGGAAGCCCGGCACCTTCGTCGTTTTTTGTGAGAAGGATTGGCGCCGTTGCTGCCGATACACGACGCAATGCGTGCCATCGACGTTGTGCTGCTTGTCCTCGCCATGCTCTTCGTCGCTTACGGCGTCGCCGCCTTTGTTGGTCAGCCCGTCGAATCCGGTCGCCCCGTGACCGCGGCGTTCGGCCTGCTCTGGGTCGCCGCCGGCGTTGCTCTCGGGTTCAGGTCCGACGGCGTATCAAGTACCGAGCCAAGTAAGCGCCGCAGGCCCCTCGAACTCACCCTGGACAGCTCTGGTGCCAGGCACCAGTTACGTGCCTGTGCCAACTCTGTGCCAATTGCGATTCCCTCTAATGGGGTACGTGCGGCAGGGCGGTTCACCCGATACCTGAGGTGCCCACCTCCCCCCATCCTCTCGATGGCAGAAGGGCCGCCTACTAGGCGGCCCTTTCTCGTTCTGGAGCGGCAGCAATAACAAGAGACGTAGGAGGGTGACGACTTGGCCGTCACCCTCGCTATGGCGAACCGTCGCCCAAGAAGGCGGTTCGAATCACCAGTGCCTTTGGCGACCGGCGACGTGAAGAAGGGGGTCCGTGGGGGAAACATGGTTTCCCCACGATCTAGAAGCCGTAGCGCTCTTCCGTCCAGGGGTCGGCGTCGTTGTGGTAGCCGTAGCGCTCCCAGAAGCCGGGCTGGTCCGTGGACAGGAGCTCGATTCCTCGCAGCCACTTCGCGCTCTTCCAGAAGTACTTGCCCGGGACGACGAGGCGGAGCGGGCCGCCGTGCTCCGGCGTCAGCGGCTCGCCGTCGGCATGCGTGGCCAAGACCGCGAGCGGATCCTCTAGGGCGGAGAGCGGCGTGTTGGCCGTGTAGCCCTGCTCGGCGTGGGCGATCGCGAAGCGCGCGGTCGGCTTGGGCGCGACGAGCTCCGCGAGCGCGCTCCAGGGAACGCCGCCGAACGTCACGTCGAAGCGGCTCCACCGTGTGACGCAGTGGATGTCCTGCGTAACCTCGACTCTCGGCAGCTCCGCGAACTCCTCCCACGAGAGCGCCGCCTCGCGCTCGACCAGGCCCCAGACGCGGAAGTCCCAGGTCGCGAGGTCGGTCTCCGGCACGGAGCCGGCGTGCAGCACCGGCCACTTGTCGGTGATGTACTGGCCGGGAGGCAGCCGGGCCGGGTCGTAGCCGGCGTCGGCGACCTTCTTCTCCGCCCGAGATCTGAAGAGGGTCACGGTGCCTACACTAGCCACATGGACGGTGTCGCCATTCGGGCTCGCTCGTTCGTCGCGGTGCGTGGCCCGGACGCCGAGGACTTCCTCCAGCGCATGGTCTCGAACGACGTTTCGCAGGACACGTGCGAGGCGCTGCTGCTGACTCCGAAGGCGCGCGTGATCGCGCCGCTCATCGTGTGGCGGCGGGCGGAGGACGACTTCCTGCTCCTCACCGAGCCCGAGCTGGAAGGGGCGGTGATCCGCCATCTCCTGCGCATGCGGCTGCGCGCGCACGTGGACGTCGCGTCCGAGGTACACACGTCCCACGTCGTGCTGGGCGGTGACCGCGGGATTCCCACGGCGGACTACGGGACGCCGGCCGTCGAGGTGCTCGACGCCGATCTCGAGCCGACGATGGGTGAGGACGAGCTCGAGCGGCTCCGCGTGCTCGCCGGCACGCCCCGCTGGGGACGGGAGATCGACGACCGCATCCTGCCTGCGGAGGCCGGGCTCGACGAGACCGCGATCTCCTTCACGAAGGGCTGCTACCCGGGTCAGGAGCCGGTCGCGCGGTTACGCCATCGCGGACGCGTGAACCGAGGGCTGCGAGTTCTGGAGATCGCCGGCAGTGAGCTTCCCGACTACGACGCTGAGCTCTCTTACGAAGGTAAGGCGGTGGGGAGAGTCACGAGCGCCGTGCACGAAAACGGCCGGATCGCCGCTCTGGCCTTCGTCCGACGGGAGGTTCCGGAGGATGCCGTGCTCTCGTGTGAGGTGCGCCCGGCACGATTCGAACGTGCGACCTCTGCCTCCGCAGGGCAGCGCTCTATCCCCTGAGCTACGGGCGCGAGGGAGGGGTCAGTGTAGCCCGGGCACGAGGTGCCTCGACGCCGTCTACGGTGTGGGGAGGCCATGAACCCGAATGACGCTTCTGTTCGCCGGCCTCTCAGTCACGGACCGCGTACAGCCTCCACTCGCCCGGCACACCCTTGAGTTCGTGGAGGCCGAGGTCGGCAAACTCGACTCCGGATCCTGCGACGAGATCCTTCACGGTGCTGGAGACGACGACGGTGCCCGGCTCCGCTACGGCGGCCACTCGCGCCCCGATGCTGACGGCGATCCCCGAGAGCTTCGCGTCGTGTACCTCGCACTCGCCGGTGTGCAGCCCTGCGCGGACGTCGAGCTCTAGCTCCCGAACGGCTGAGACGATTGCCTGGGCGCAGCCAATTGCGCGCGCGGGCCCGTCGAAGCTCGCGAAGAACCCGTCGCCGGCGGTATCGAGCTCCTGACCGCGGAACCGCGCGAGCTCTCGGCGCACCGCCGCGTGGTGGCGGGCAAGCAGGTCACGCCACGCGCTGTCCCCGAGCGCGGCGGCGCGCTCGGTCGAGCCGACGATGTCCGTGAAGAGGACGGTCGTGAGGATGCTGTCCGGAACGGGCATCGTCTCCCGACCGCTCAGGAAGCTCTCGACTTCGCGTGGAGCCTCGTCGTCGGCCCAGGGCGGGGCCTCCTCGCCGGATAGCTGAACGGCCTTCGCGCCCGGGATCAGCTCCGCGACCTGGACGGAAGCCTCCCGTCTGCCTGAGCGGTACAGCACGAGCGTCGGTACGCGGATCGTGGGCAGCACGTCCGAGATGTCGGTGTCGAACAGCATCCGGAAGAACTCTGCGGCCGCGCCAGGGCTTGCCGAGAGCCGGTGGTAGTCGGCGAGCCAGTCGACGAAGCCTTCGTCGTTCGCGAGTGACCCGAAGATCGCCGGTGCGACCTCTACCGCGAGCTCCCTTGTTCCCCAGCGCTCGCGTGCTTCCTCGGGCGAGAACGGCGGGGCGACCGGCGGAGCAACCGCAAAGGAGGCAGCGGGGTGGTAGAGGATGAGCTCCCGCGTTCGCTGGGGATACGTGGCGGCGAAGAGCGCGCACAGCTGACTGCCCTGAACCGCGCCGAAGAGTGCGGCGCGCTCGGAACCGACCGCGTCCAGCACGGCACGGATGTCGTCCATTTGTGTTTCGAGCGTCAGCGTGCGCGGCCTGTCGGAGAGACCGGTGCCACGTTTGTCGAAGAGGATGAGCCTGGAGAAGCTCGCAAGCCGCTCGAGAAAGCGCACGGAGCGCGGCTGCTCCCAGATCCACCGGACGTTGCCGAAGAAGGGCACAAACACGAGGTCGACCGGTCCGTCGCCTACGACTTGGTACGCGATCGCGACGTCGCCGCTCCGGGCGTAACGGGTGTCCGGTATCTGGCTCACTTGCAGCGGCGAGTCAGTTCCTCGAGGTCGAGCACTGTCGTATACCCCCGAGTCAGGCGAACGGTGCCGCGGCGTTCTTCCTCGCGCAGCACGCGGTTGACCGTGGCGCGCGACGTGCCTGCCATCTCGGCGAGATGCTCCTGCGTCATCGAGACGGCGATGGGGCCGGCGCCTGGGTGCTGGCGCACCGCGAGGTCGCGCAGCCGCCGGCGCACGCGCGTGTCCGCATCGGTGAAGTGCGCCTCGACGATGCGGTCGCTCGCTCGCGTGAGCTGCTCCGCGAGCAAGCGAAGCAGCACGTCCTTCACGCCCGGGTGCTCCGCCTGCAACGAGGCGAAGTCGTCCCGGTACACGGACAGCGTCTCACCTTCGTCGAGCGCCTCCACGCTGGCCGAGCGGCGCGCGCCGGGTGACAGCAGCGCGAGCTCGCCGAACGCCTCGCCCGGCCCGAGCACGTCGAGCATCGCCGTTTCGCCGAGCGGTGTCGTGATGCGTGCCGCGAAGCGCCCCTTGACGATGAGGTGGAGCGACTCCGCGAGGTCGTCACGATGGAAGACGACCTCACCCTTGCGAAACGTCCTGCGCCGGGCGATGGCAAGGACGCGGCGAACGTCTTCCGGGTCCAGACCCGCGAGCAGCGTCCACTCCACGCGGACAGTGTCTGTCACCGTCGCGACATCCGCAAATCTCACAACGCTCGTCGAGACGGTGCGGGCTGATCTCGTTGCGCGGCGCGGCATGACCGCGCTCCGCGTGTCGTTCCACTAGCCACCGGGAGGGGCCGCG
>JBKJWA010000301.1:0-2842 GCA_046716705.1 Gaiellaceae bacterium | reverse complement strand
AGACTGCCCTCGACTGGTTCGAGCGTGCGCTCGCCGAGCGCGAGAAGCGGCCGGAAGAGCCCAAGCGGATCGAGCATGCACGCGAGGCCGTAGAGGAGGCTCGCAGTAAGCTCCAGTCCTCGCCGGCGGCGTGAACGCGGACGCGGCCGTCTCGCTCCTGCGGCGGCTCGTCGAGATCGAGTCCCCGACTGGCTCCGCAGGTGTCCGCGAGGTGGCGGAGGTGATGTCCGGCGAGCTGCGGGCGCGCGGAGCCGAGGCGACGGTGCTCGAGGACGGCCACGTGCGGGCGGACGTGCCCGGACCGGAGCCGGCACTCGCAGTGATCGGCCACTGCGACACGGTCTGGCCCGAGGGCACCCTCGCGACGATGCCGTTCGTGGCCGACGGCGATGTTGCTCGCGGCCCAGGCGTCTACGACATGAAGGGGTGTCTCGTCGTCTTGCTCGCCGCGATCGACGAGGCTGGCCCGGGGCGTCGCGCGCTTCGGGTCTTCCTCACCGCCGACGAGGAGCAAGGCAGCCGCACCGCGCGCGAGCCGCTGCGCGAAGCGGTTCACGACGTAGCCGCTGCCTTCGTCGTCGAGCCTCCTACCGCGGAGGGTCACCTGAAGACGTCGCGCAAGGGGCTCGGGCGATTTCGCATCTCCGTGGAAGGCCTGCCGGCCCACGCCGGAACGAATCTCCGCGATGGAGCAAGCGCGGTCGAGGAGCTCGCCCAGCAGGTCATCCGGGTGCACGCGCTCACCGATCACGAGCGCGGCGTCTCCGTGAACGTCGGCACGATCTCGGGTGGAACTGCCGAGAACGTCGTCGCCGCGCACGCCGAGGCCAGGCTCGACGTGCGTGTGACCCATGCCGAAGACGTCGAGACCGTCGAGCGCGCGCTGCATGCTCTCGAGCCGGTCGTCGCTGGCACGACGATCACCGTGAGCGGCACGTGGACCAGGCCGCCGCTCGTCCCGACCGCCGCGTCGCGACAGCTGTTCGCGAAAGCACAGGAGCATGCGGTTGCGCTCGGGCTCGACCTGCGCGAGGCGTCCTCCGGGGGCGGCTCGGACGCGAATCTCGTCAGCTCATGGGGCATTCCCGTGCTCGACGGGCTCGGGGCCCAGGGGGGCGGGGCTCACGCTCATCACGAGCACGTTCGCCTCGACACGCTGCCGTTGCGCGCCCGGCTGCTCGCGCGACTACTGGAGGACCCGGGGCTCTAGGTCAGGACGCGAGGCGCTCGGGCGTGGGGCGCCGCTTGTCCGCATACATCGCGCGATCCGCACGGCCGAGGGCGTCACCCGCGCCCGGGCCGGCCGCCGAGATGCCGACCGAAATGCCGCCCGGGATCCCGAGCGGCCAGACGGCGGCGACGGCACTGCGAATCTTGTCCGCCACGTGCTGCGCTTCTGCGGGTGTCGCACCCGCGAGGAACACCGCAAACTCGTCGCCGCCGATCCGCGCGACGAGGTCGGCTCGGCGCACGCATCCCTGCACAGCCGTCGCGACCCGCCGCAGCAACTCGTCGCCCGCCGCGTGACCCAGCATGTCGTTCACTCGCTTGAAGCCGTCGAGGTCGAGCGCCAAGAGCGATCCGGCGCCTCCGCTCCGCTGCAACCAGTCGAGCTCCTGCGTGAGGCGTCGTGCGTTCCAGGCGCCGGTGAGGACGTCCCGCGACGCGAGCTCCGTCAGCCGTCGCTCACGTCGCTTGCGTTCAGTGACGTCCGTTGCCACCAGGAGCCCCGCCATGGGCCCGAGCGGCAACACCGTCATCAGCCAGTCGCGGCCACCGAGAGGGACCTCGACCTGCGACTCCACGCCGTCGAAGACGGCGCGATACGTCGGCTCGAGCACAAGGCACACGTCGGCGGGGAACACCTCGTGGAGTCTCGCGCCCAGTGGATCGATCCCCATCGTGTCGACGCCACGACCGAGCGCCGATGAGTGCCGCAGGCGACGGTCGAAGACGAGCACGGCGCCCGGGAAGCCCTCGGCGAAGAGTTCCTGCAGCTCAGTGCCCCGACGAAGGCGCCGCGCCCGCAGGACGACGAGCCACAGGATGGCGAAGGCGGCGATCGCGGCGACGAGCACGACCATGCGGTCTTCGCATCGACCGAATCGCCGTCCCCCTTTAGGGAGGCCACCTACGCCGCGTCGAAGGTCGCGATCAGCGCCTCGGCGACGACCTTTAGCGGCTTCCCCGACACCTGGCTCGCCCGGCGCAGGCGCTCGAATGCCTCCTGCTCCGTGAGGCCCTCCTTCGCCATGAGCACACCCTTTGCTCTCTCGATCGCCTTCCGGGCCGCCAGCGCATCGGCGAGCGACTCCGCCTCCGCGCGCAGCGCCTGGAGCTCGTCGTGGCGTGCGCGAGCCGTCTGGATGGCGGGCAGCAGGTCCTGCTCGCGGAACGGCTTCACGAGGTAGCCGAAGACCCCTGCTTCGATCGCGCGCGAGACGATCTCGTCCTGGCCGTAGGCCGTGACCATGACGATCGGGATCTGCCGCTCTTCGAGGATGCGCCTCGCTGCCTCGATGCCGTCGAGGCGCGGCATCTTCACGTCCATGACGGCGAGGTCCGGCTTGAGCTCACGGGCCAGCTCGACCGCCTCGACGCCGTCCCGCGCCTCACCGCAGACGTCGAAACCGGCTTGCTCGAGCAGCGCCCGAAGATCGAGGCGGATGATCGTCTCGTCCTCGGCGACGAGGATCCTCACGCTGACGCGCTTTCGGCACAGAGTTGCAACACACGAGTACGCACTTCCTCGATACCGTGAAACCGGGAGGAGGCACGGGGTGGCCCCGGAGGCAGCGTCCGATTCACGCGGGGAACGCCACCGTCGCGCGCAGCCCGTCGC
>JBKJWA010000300.1:0-4973 GCA_046716705.1 Gaiellaceae bacterium | reverse complement strand
ATCTGCTACTACCCGCGCTCGAACAAGATCTGGTTCCGCGGCGTAGGCCTCATCGCCCGTCTCGAGAGCCTCGACTACTACGACGGCGAGCCTTAACGCTCGGAAATCTGACGATTTCCGAGCGGGGAAGCGTTCTCCGAGAGCGGCCGTGAGCCGCGCCCGCCATGTCGGTCGCGGCGGCGTTCGCCTAGGCGAAAGCTAGGCGCCGCAGCGCACCGCTCAGTACGTCGATTGCAACGGCGACGTCCTCTTCGGAGGAGAGCTCGTCCGGCGAGTGGCTGACCCCGCCGTTGAGGCTGCAGACGAACAGCATCCCCGCGTCGACGCCGGCGGCGGCGAGGATGCCCGCGTCGTGACCCGCGCCCGAGGGCAGCTCGATGGACTGCAGTCCGCGGGCAGCGATCTCGTCGCGCAGGGCCGCGCGACACGGCTCACTCATCGCGACCGGCTCGGCGCGGTGCTCTGGCTCGAGGCCGACCCGCGCGAGCACGTCGTCCAGCCGCTTGCGGTCCGGGGCACGGACGTCGACCGAGAGACGGACACGCCCGGGGATTACGTTGCCCGCGCCGGGCTCGACGTCCAGCTCGCCCACGGTCGCCACGGCGCCCTCCACCTCCAGGGCCGCATGGCGAATACGGAGGATCTCGGCGGCCGCCTCGACGAGCGCGTCCTGGCGGTCCTGCATCGGCGTCGTCCCGGCATGGCCGGCGCGGCCCTCGAACCAGAGCTCGCCGCGCGCGTAGCCGACGATGCTCGTGACGACTCCGAGCGGCTCCCCGGCGCGCTCGAGCGTTGGTCCCTGCTCGATGTGGAGCTCGAGGAACGCCGACGGAACCTCCTCGTACCGGCAGAGCGCCCGGCTGCCGATACAACCCACCTCCTCGCCGCGGAAGGCGACGGCGGAGCCGCACCCGGCCTGCTCGACCGCCTCGATCGCCGCAACGACTCCGAGCGCGCCGTCGAACTTCCCTCCTTGCGGCACGGTGTCGAGATGGGAACCGACCCAGAGATCGTCGCGGGTGCCTGAGCGGCCGAGCAGGTTGCCGTGCGCATCGACCTCCACGCCGAAACCGGCCTCGCGAAACCACCCCGCGGCCAGCTCGTGAGCGGCGTCCTCCTCGGCGCTCGGGTGCGGCCGGTTCGCGCCCGGCCCGCCGCCGATCGCGTACAGCTGCTCCAGGCGCTCGAAGATGCGCGACACCCGCGCGGCCAGCTACAGCCCGAAGGGATTCGCCGGCCGCGTGCCCGTGCCGACGACGACGCTCTTCGTCTCGAGGTAGAGGTCGAGCGCGTCGATCCCGAGCTCGCGGCCGAAGCCGGACTGCTTGTAACCCCCGAACGGGATCCCCGGGAACGCCGTGTACGGCATGTTGATGCCGACCGTGCCCGACTTGATCTGCCGCGCGATCCTGTGGCCGCGGCCGGGATCACCCGTCCACACGGTCGCCATCAGCCCGTAGCGGACGTCGTTCGCGATGCGCACGGCGTCGGCCTCGTCCTCGAACGGGATCACCGTCACCACCGGGCCGAAGATCTCCTCCTGCGCCACCGCCGACGAGTTGTCGGCCACGGAGAGCACAGTCGGCGGATAGAAGGCGCCCGCGCCCTCGGCGGGCTCTCCGCCGAGAACGACCTCGGCGCCCTGCTCGCGGCCCTGCTCGACGAAGCCGTGCACGCGATCCCGGTGCTCGGGCGAGATGAGCGACCCCATCTGCGTCTCCGCGTCGAGCGGATCGCCGACCTTCACGGCAGCGGCCTTCTTCGCGAACTCCGCCACGACCTCGTCGTAGACCGGCTTCTCGACGAGCACCCGCGACCGGGCCTCGCAGCTCTGACCGGCCGCGTAGTAGATCGCCCACACCGAGCTCGGAACGGCGTCGGCGAGGTCAGCGTCCGCGAAGATGAGGTTCGGGCTCTTGCCGCCCAGCTCGAGCGTGATCCGCTTCAGCGTCGGCGCCGCGAGACGCATGATCTCGCTCCCGGTCGCCGTCGAGCCCGTGAATGCGACCTTGTCCACCCCGGGATGGCCGACGAGGTACGCGCCGGTGCCGGGCCCGTCGCCGGGGACGACGTTGATCGCCCCGGCGGGGAAGCCCACCTCCGCGGCCAGCTCCGCGAGGCGCAGCGCCGTCAGCGGCGTCTTCGCGTCGGGCTTCAGCACTACCGAGCACCCGGCGGCAAGCGCGGGAGAGAGCTTCCAGGCCGTCATCAGCAGCGGGTAGTTCCACGGCACGATCTGGCCCGCCACGCCGACCGGCTCCTTCAGCGAGTAGAAGAGGAGGGAGCCGCCGATCGGGTTCGAGCGGCCGCCGATGGTGGCGACGGCCGAGGCGAAGTAGCGGAAGTTCTCGGCCGCGCCGAAGAGCTCGGCCTTGACCGACGTGATCGCCTTGCCGACGTTTCGCGACTCGAGCTCGGCAAGCTCTGCGCGGTTCGCCACGATCGCGTCGGCCAGCGCGTGGAGGAGGCGCGAGCGCTCGGTGGCGGGCGTCTTGCCCCACGCTCCGTCGAGCGCCGCGCGGGCCGCGTCGACCGCGCGATCGACGTCGGCCTCGCCGGCCATGGCCGCTCTCGCCAAGGGTTCGCCCGTCGCGGGCTCTACGAGATCGACGAGGTCACCCGAAGCGGGCTCCGCCATGCCGCCGTCGATGAAGAGGCCGTACTCCCTGCGGGTCGCCACCGCCATCGCGGCGGACGATACCCGCTCGCGAGCTAGCGTCGGGTGCGGACGAAGAGGACTGCCCGCTCGTCGCGAGCCGCCACGCGCCAGCCGTCCCGCCGCGCGAGCCTCTCGGCCGGAGGCGTGTCGACGGCCACAAGCACCGCGGGGAACGAGGCGAGCAAGCCGTCCCCGGACCCACGGCCCGCGATCCAGTCGAGATAGCGACGCTGGTCGGCAGGCGTGAACGCGTCGAGCGGGTTCGCGATCCACACGAGACGGCCGTCGAGCGCGAGCGCCTCGGCATTGATGTCGTCCGCGAGGATCGGCGCGCCGCCCGCCTCCAGAACGGCGCGCGCGCGTAGCGCGTCGCCTGCGCCGGGAGCAGCTAAGGCACGCCCGAGTCCGACCGCGAGCAGCACGGCGAGCATCGCGGCGAGCGCTCCCGTCACGAGGCGGGGCGGCCGGATCCGCCACTCGCGCGTCCCGGTGAGACAGCGAGCCGCGGGCACGGCCGCGAACATGACGAGCCACACTGCGTTGCGGCCGGACTGCACGGTCATTACGGCCACTCCCGTGAGGGCGACAAGCTCCCAGAGCCGCGGCCGTGAGGCGACCGCCGCCAGGACGAGGGGCACGCCCGCGACGAAGAACGCGACGTCGAGCGGCATGTCGAGCGAGAGGGGGGCCCACAGCCCCTCGTGGCCAGTGGCCGCCTCGCTCCCGAGGACGCCCCGGTAGTAGTGGCGCGTATCGAGCAGCGAGGGCGTGGCGAGGACGGCGGCCAGTGAGGCGACGAGCACCGCGACGGCAGTCCACGGCGTCCGCCTCAGCCGCTGAAAGAGGAGATACGCGCCGGTGACGGCGATACCCACGAGCACGCCGCCGTGGAGATTCGACCAGAGGGCGAAGAGGGGCGGCAGCACCCAGATCGTCTGGGACGGCAGGCGAGCCTGGTCGCGCAGGATGAGGAGGACGACGGGGAAGAGCGCGAGCGAGAAGAGTTGGCCCCGGACGATGAGCAGCGACTGCGCAGCGGCCACCGCCACGAGCAGGAGCACGAGAGCCGACGGCGCGTCGGCGGCGTCCGCTCGCCGCATGTCCAGCGCGAGCGCCGCCAGCGCGAGGCACACGGCCCCGACGAGCGCGAGCAGGAGCCCACGGTCGCCGAGCGCAGTTTCGAGCCCATGGAACGTGAGCTCGCCGAGCACCGGTGCGTTCTCCCAGCCCGCCGAGGGAGCGGCCGCGTAGGGAACGCCGGCGGGGATCTTGCCGAGCTCGACGATCTCGCCTCCGAGCGCAGCCAGCCAGTGTGCATCCGCACCGATCGAGGCGAGGAGCGCACAGAACGAGACGACGAACGCGCCCGCGAGCCACGTGAGCCGCGGTGCCGTCTGCGACAGCGGATTCACCCCACCGTTATCGGTGCCCGGCCTCGCGGCCTTTACACGGCGAGTTGCCGTAGGAGAGAATGTCCCCGCGTGAACAAGTACGAGACGTTGCTGTTCCTCCACCTCGTGAGCGCATTCCTGCTCGTGGGGGGCGCAGGCATCTCTACGGCCGCGAGCATCGCGGCCACGAAGACGGCGAACACGACGCTCCTCGCGTCGTACTCCGGGCTCGCGTCACGGGCGGAGTACTACGTCACCGTCCCCGGCGCGATCGGAGCGATTGTGTTCGGCACGTGGCTGGCCGAGGACGGAAACTGGGACTATGAAGGCTGGCTAATCGCCGCATACATCCTGTTCGTGATCGCGCTCGGCATCGGAAGCGGAATCCTCGGCCGGCACGGCCGCCGCGTCGCCCTCAAGGCGAAGGAGCTCGTAGGCAAGGGCGTCACCGAGAGCGAGGAGCTCCGTCAGGAGGCCGCGGCACCGCTCATGTCGATCCTGGGCATGATCGAGATCGCAATCGTGATCGCGCTCATCTACCTCATGGTGGCGAAACCCGGCGCCTAAGGGCTAGCTCAGGAGACGAACTCGACGCGGACGGGGTTGTCGTACGCGCCCAAAGCCTCCGCGCGCTGCAGTAGCTCCTCGACCGCGCGGCGACCCTCTTCGCCGTAGTCGCACGTGAGGTCGTTCACGTACATGCCGACGAACCGGTCGGCGAGATGCGGCTCAAGGCCACGGCTGAACTCCATCGCGTACGCCATCGCCTCGGCGCGGTTGTCGAGGCCCGTCCTGATCGACTCCTGGAGCACCGCCGACAGCAACGCCAGCTGCTCTTCCCCGAGGTCGCGGCGGGCGACGTTGGCGCCGAGCGGCAGCGGCAAGCCGGTCTCGAGCAGCCACCACTCGCCGAGGTCGAGCAC
>JBKJWA010000299.1:0-7399 GCA_046716705.1 Gaiellaceae bacterium | reverse complement strand
TCGAGGCGCGTGACGATGATCTCGTCGCCCGCCTCCCACGTCCGCGCGGCGGTGCGGGAAAGCGCGAACGACAGCGAGGTCATGTTCGCGCCGAACGTCACCTCCTCGGCCGTACAGCCGAGGAAACGGCCGGCCGCGGCGCGCGCGTCGTCCACGACCGCAACGGTCCGCGCGCTCGTCTCGAACGGTCCGCCGACGTTCGCATTCGACGCGCGCAGGTATGCCGAGATGGCGTCGATCACCTCGTCGGGCACCTGGGTGCCGCCGGGCCCGTCGAGCAGCACGAGATTGCGCCGGAGCGCGCTGTAGCGCGCTCGAACAGCCTCGACGTCGAATGCAACCGTCGCCACGCGGGAAACCTACCCGCGCCGTCCGGTCCGGGGACTACCGTGGCCGAGCATGGAGGAGCGGCTCCGGCCGTTGACAGAGCAGGAGTGCTACGCCCGGCTCTACGGCGAGCGCAACCCGCTCGTGACCGTGCTTCGCACCGAGGGCTCTGCTTCGCCTTGGCCGGTGGTCTCGGCCGACCGCATACGGGACGCGTTTCTGGAGCGGCTCGACCTGCGTATCGATCTCGACGACGTGGACGAGGCAGCGTGATGCGTACCCGTCACGCGCTGTGGGTGCTTCGGCTGCGTTGCGCCGGACGAAGCCGCTTGCGTCGAAGCTGCGCTCGTCGTTCCTCGTGGGGCAGGCGCCCCGCCCGCTGCCGCCCTCGCTGACGGTTCCCGACGTCCTCGGCCCCGGCCTCGAGGCGATCTTCTGCGGCATCAACCCCGGCCGCGCGTCGGCAGCGGCGGGAGCGGCGTTCGCGAACCCGCGAAACGACTTCTGGCGACTCCTGCACGCGGCCGGCTTCACGCCGCGCCGGCTTGCTCCCGAGGAGCAGCACCTGCTGCTCGACTTCGGCTACGGCCTGACGAACGCGGCGCGACGTACGACGCGCGGATCCGGCGACTTGCGTGCTGCCGACTTCGCGGGGACGGCCCAGCGGCTCCAGGCTGTCGCCGATGAGCTGCGACCACGGGTCATCGCCTTCGTGGGCAAGGCGGCGTACCAGGGGGCGTTCCGCGAGCGGCCGGAGCTCGGCCTCCAGGAGCGACGGCTCGCCGACACGCTGCTCTACGTCCTGCCCTCCACGTCGCCCGCCAACGCAGCCGTTCCCTGGGAGGAACGACTGCGTTGGTTCCGTGCGCTACGCGCGCTGCTCGCTACGCGCTCCAGCGGTTCGTGATCGGCATGCGGCGGTCGCGGCCGAACGCCCGCGGGCGGAGCTTCACGCCCGGCGGCGCCTGGCGCCGTTTGTACTCCGCTCGGTCGACCGTCGACACGACGCGAGCGACGACATCGGCGTCGAAGCCGTCGGCGACGAGCTCTTCGCCCGAGCGGTCGAGCTCGACATACGCTCGGAGCACCGGGTCGAGCTCGGCGTAGGGTGGGAGCGAGTGCTCGTCGAGCTGATCGGGACGTAGCTCGGCGGTCGGGGCGCGCTCCACGATCGACGACGGGATGAGCTCACGTCCCGCGCGTTCGTTGAGGTGGCGGGCGAGCCGCCACACGTCGGTCTTGTAGACGTCCTTGAGGAGGGCGAAGCCTCCGGCCATGTCCCCGTACAGCGTCGCGTAGCCGACCGAGAGCTCCGACTTGTTCCCCGTCGCGAGCACGAGCCACCCGAGCTTGTTGGAGAGCGCCATGAGCAGCGTGCCCCGCACCCGCGCCTGGAGGTTTTCCTCGGTCGTGTCGCGCTCGCGCCCTACGAAGCTCGCCGCTAGAGCATCCTCGAGTGCGGCCACGGTCTCGTCGATCGAGATCTCCCGGAAGTCGGCGCCGAGCGACTCGGCGACGAGCCTGGCGTCACCCCTTGTCGCTTCCGACGAGAAGTGGGACGGCATCGACACGCAGTGCACGCGGTCCGGGCCGAGCGCCTCGGCCGCGAGCGCGGCTGTCAGCGCCGAGTCGATGCCGCCCGAGATGCCGATGACGACGTCTCCGAATCCGTTCTTCTCGACGTAATCGCGAAGCCCGAGCTCGAGCGCGAGCCGCATCTGGTCGAGTTCTGCGAACGGCGAGGCGAGCGGGCCGGCGGGCGTCTCCGCCAGGTCCACCACGAGCAACGTCTCGTCGAAGCCCGGGGCCCTCGCCACGACGCTACCCTCGCGATCGAGCACGAACGAGTTCCCGTCGAAGACGAGCTCGTCCTGGCCGCCGACGGCATTGCAGAAGACGAGCGCGCACCCATTGTCTCGGGCCCGGTCGGCGAACATCGCCTCGCGTTCTGCGTCCTTGCCCACGTGAAACGGCGATGCGGAGAGGTTGACGAGGAGATCGGCGCCCGCCGCCGCGCTCTCGGCGGCCGGCGGGCCGGGCTGCCACAGGTCCTCGCAGACCGTGAGGCCGATCGCGCGGCCGTCGCGCTCGAGGAGGGCGACCTCGGTGCCGGGCTCGAAGTACCGCTCCTCGTCGAAGACGCCGTAGTTCGGCAGCAGCCGCTTGCGGTACACGGCCGTGATCTCGCCGTGCTCGCAGACGAAGCAGACGTTGTAGAGGCGGCCGCTCTCGGCGAGCGGCGCGCCGACGAGGGCCGTGATGCCCGTCGCAGCCTCCGCGACCTCGCCGGTGGCGCGGGCCGCGGCGCGGCCGAAGGCGGGGCGGAGCAGGAGGTCCTCCGGCGGATAGCCGGTGACGGCGAGCTCCGGGAAGACGACGAGCCCGGCGCCAGCGTCGCGTGCCTCGGCGATCCGCCGAACGATGCGGTCGCGGTTGCCGTCGAGGTCGCCTACGGTCGAGTTGATCTGGGCCAGCGCGATCCTCATAGTTTCTGACTCACAGTCTAAAACCTAGACTGTGCCCATGCCGGCGGGCGCCATGTCGTTCGGGCCGTTCATCGCAGCGAGCGACGCCGGCCATCTCGAGATCGACGGCTGTGACGCGCTCGACCTCGCCCACGAGCACGGGACGCCGCTCTGGGTGCTCTCGGAGCGAACGATCCGCCACAACGTCCGAGCGCTCCTCGGCGCATTCCGCGGCGAGTACGAGAGAACGCGGCTCGTCTATGCGTCGAAGGCCAATCCCGAGCCCGCCGTCGTTCGCATCTGCTGGCAGGAGGGCTCGCTCGTCGACGTCGTGACGATGGGCCACGTCGAGCTTGCGCTGGCGGCACGCGTCCCACCGTCCGCGCTCGTCTTCAACGGCAACTCGAAGACTCTCGACGAGCTGCGCTGGGCCGCTGAACGCGGCATCGCCTATGTAAACGTCGACTCGCTCGAGGAGATGGAGGCGCTTTCCGGCGTGGCGCCGAAGGGTGCACCCGCCGTTCGAGTGTGCATCCGCCTCGCGCTCGACGAGCGACCGTTCGCGGCGGACGATCCTCAGTTCTCCGAGCACTGGTGCGGGGCGAAGTTCGGCATGGACGACGAGGATGCCTTGGCGGCGGCGGAGCTCGCCGTGGAGCACCCCAGCCTCGAGCTTGCCGGCCTTCATCAACACTTCGGGTGGCCGGTCTACGGGACTCCCTACGACCCGGCGCTCGACCTCGAGCGTCACGCGGCGGCGCTCGACCAGGTAGTTGCCTTTGCGCTCCGGCTGCGAGACGCCCACGGAGTCGTGCCGGCGGTGATCAACCTCGGAGGCGGCTACCGGCTGCCGCGGGCACACGGCGTGGGTCCGGGTGGAATCACCGATGCACCCTCGGCGGAGGAGTACGCAGCCGCCATCGGCGGGCGCTTCCGCGAGCTCGAGTCGGAACACGGCCTCGGGATGCCGGAGCTGTTGCTCGAGCCAGGCGGCTATCTCGTGTCCGATGCGGGCGTGCTCCTTGCGTCGGTTGGCCTCCGCAAGCGCCGGCGGGCCGGAGACGGCGCTGTCGATTGGGTCTTCCTCGAGAACACGTCGTCGTACCACTTCGTGCGCCGGCTGATGTTCGACTTCCGCCATCTCGTCGTTGCCGCCGGGAAGCTGCTGGAAGCACCCGCTGAGACCGTCAGCGTCGCCGGCCCGATCTGCACTGACGACAACGTTGCGCTCGACGTGGCGCTGCCGAAGCTGGAGCGGGGGGACGTCGTGGCGATCCTCGATCAGGGCGCCTACTGCGAGTCCGTCTCGAGCGACTACTGTGCGGTTCCCATTCCCGCCGCGGTCCTCGCTTCCGACGGCCGCGCCGAGATCATCCGCCGACGCGTTGCGCCCGGTGAGATCCCAGCGCCCTTCGCCGTGCCCTCATGGCTCGGCAGCTAGAGAGCGCGAGCGATCTCGGCGACTGCTTCAGGGTTCTCGACGGACGACATGTCGCCGGGGTCGTCCCCAAGCGCGGCAGCGCGCACGGCGCGCCGGACGATCTTCGCCGACCGGGTCTTCGGCAGCGCGGGCACGAAGACGATCCGCTCGGGCGCGAACGCCTTCCCCAGCTCGAGGGCGATCGCCGACTTCACTTCGAGCGCGAGGCTCTCGCAGCCCTCCCGTCCGGGCACGAGTACGCAGAAGACCCACGCGACCTCGCCTTTCACGTCGTGCGGGATGCCCACGGCCGCTGCCTCGGAGACGGCGGGATGCGCCACGGCGGCTGACTCCAGCTCGGCCGGCCCGATGCGCTTGCCGGCGACGTTGAGCGTGTCATCGGAGCGGCCGTGGAGGAACCAGTAGCCGTCCTCGTCCACGGTCGCCCAGTCACCGTGCGTCCAGATGCCCGGGAAGCGGCGCCAGTACGTGTCGAGATACCGCTCCTCGTCGCGCCAGAAGCCCCGCGTCATTCCCGGGAACGGCTTGCGGCAGACGAGCTCACCCACCTCGCCCGTCCCGACGAGCGACCGGCCCTCGTCGTCGACGACGTCCATCGCCATGCCGGTGGCGGGAATGCCGACCGAGCACTCCTTGATCGGGATGGCCGGCGTGGGGGACAGGAAGCACGCGCCGACCTCGGTCCCGCCCGAGCAGTTGATGATCGGGCAGCGGCCCCCGCCGACGTGGTCGAAGAGCCAGCGGTAGGGGTCGGGGTTCCAGGGCTCGCCGGTGGTGACGATGATGCGGAGCGACGAAAGATCCTGGACGGGCTCGCCATGGGGAATCAGCGCCCTGATGAGCGTGGGTGAGCAGCCGAGGATCGACACGCGTTCCTCCTCCACGAGCTGCCACAGGCGGTCGGCCGGCCAATCCGGCGCGCCTTCCGCGTAGACGATCGTGGCGCCCATCGCGCCGCCGCCGACGACCGTCCACGGGCCCATGATCCAACCCATGTCCGTGGCGAAGTGGATGACGTCGCCGGGGCGGGCGTCCGCCTGGTAGCAGACCTCGCGCGCGATCGAGACGAGAAAGCCGCCCTGGACGTGGAGCACGCCCTTGGGCCGGCCCGTCGTCCCCGACGTGTACGTGAGGAGATAGGGATGCTCCGAGTCGACGGCGAGCGGCTCGAGCTCACCCGGGCAATCGGCGAGCAGCTCGTCGAACGGTGCGAGGACGACGTGCTCGAGCGAGGGCGCCTCGCGCCGTGCCTCCTCGAGCGTGGCGAGCATCGGGATCTCCCGGCCGCGGCGCAGCGAGCGCTCGACGGTGATTGCCATCTTCGCCTCGGAGTCGGTGAGCCTCTGGGCGACCGCGGGCGCGGCAAAGCCGGAGAAGATCGGCACCTGGACGGCGCCGATGTGGGCACACGCGTGGGACGCGATGGCGACCTCCGGCGACATCGGCAGGTAGATGGCGACGCGGTCGCCCGGCTCCACGCCGAGCCGGACGAGCGCCTCCGCCAGCTTCGTCACCTGCGACGACTGCTCGCCGAACGTCAGCTCGCGTCTCGCGCCGTCCTCGCCCCGGAACACGGCGGCCGGCTCGTCCGCGCGTTCGGCCGCCCAACGGTGGACGCAGTTCCACGCGATCGAGAGCTTGCCGCCGGCGAACCACGTCGCCCACTCCGGCCCGCGTGAAGCGTCGACCACCTCGCGCCAGGGCTCGGCGAACGCGATGCCCATGTCTTCGATGGCCGCCGGCCAGAACCACTCCGGATCCTCGATCGAGCGCGCGACGAGCTCGTGGTAGTCGTCGATGCCGTGGCGACGCATGAGGCGGACGACGTTCGCGCGCTCCAGCGTCGCCGCATCGGGCGTCCAGACGACCTCGGGCACGGCGCACAGCCTACGCCGACGCCACGAAGCTAGTGCCTGCTAACTTAGAGGCTCGTGCGAGCGCGCATCGTCGCCCACCTCTTCGCCGCGGAGAACCGCAAGTGGTGGACGCTCCTCGCAGTCTCCTTCGGGCTGTTCATGATCATGCTCGACAACACGGTCGTGAACGTCGCGCTGCCGTCGATCCAGCAGTCGCTCGACGCCGACCAGTCGGAGCTCGAGTGGGTGGTCGTCTCGTACGCGCTGACGTTCGCGACGTTCATGCTCACGGGCGGCAAGCTCGCGGACTACTTCGGCCGGCGGCGGCTCTTCATCATCGGCCTGGCGATCTTCACGCTGGCGTCGCTCGCCTGCGGGCTCGCTCCGGACGCAGGCTTCCTCATCGGCGCTCGCACCGTGCAAGGCCTCGGCGCGGCGATCATGAACCCAGCGACGCTCGGGATCATCACCGCGACGTTCCCGCCGCGCCAGCGGGGGATGGCCATCGGCATCTGGGCCGGCGTGTCCGCGATGGCGCTGGCCATCGGCCCGCTCCTCGGCGGGCTCATCACCGACCACATCGACTGGAGCTGGATCTTCTTCGTGAACGTCCCGGTCGGCATCCTCGGCATCGTCGTCGCCCGCTGGGCGATCGACGAGAGCCGCGACATGTCGCACGAGCAGCGCCTCGACCTGCCGGGTCTCGCGACGTCGGCGGTGGGCCTCTTCGCCCTCACGTACGCCCTCATCGAGGCCAGCTCCTACGGGTGGACGTCGACGCGCATCCTCGTGTGTCTCGCCGTCGCCGCCATCTCCCTGACCGCGTTCGTGCTGCTCGAGCGGCACCAGCGCGTGCCGATGCTCGACCTCTCGCTGTTCCGGGACTCGACCTTTACCGGAGCAAACATCACGATGCTGCTCGTCTCCCTGGCGATGTTCGGCATCTTCTTCTTCAACTCGCTCTTCATCCAGAACGTCCTCGGCTACTCGGCCACCCAGACCGGCGCCGTCTTCCTGCCGATGACGTTGCTCATCATCCTCGTCGCGCCTGCGGCCGGGAAGGTCTCCGACCACGTAGGCTCGCGATGGCTCGTCGGCGCCGGCATGTCGCTCATCTCGCTGTCGCTTGTGCTCTTCGCGCAGCTCGGCGCCGGCTCGACGTTCTGGGACATTGTTCCGGGCCTGGTCACCGGCGGCCTCGGCATGGCGCTGACGATGACGCCCGCGACCGCGGCGGCGATGGGTGCGGTGGCGGTCGACAACGCCGGCGTGGGCTCGGCCGTGCTCAACTGCTCCCGCCAGGTGGGCGG
>JBKJWA010000298.1:0-5059 GCA_046716705.1 Gaiellaceae bacterium | reverse complement strand
GCCTCGTACTCCACCGTCGCACCCTCGGTCAGGGTCTTGAAACCGCTGCCGGCGATGCCGGTGTGATGCACGAACAGGTCATCGCCGCCCTCGGACGGCGTGATGAAGCCGTACCCCTTGGCGTCGTTGAACCACTTGACTGTGCCAGTTGCCATGAAACACCTCCCTTGCATAACTCACGAACGCGTAAGGGAGGCGATGACGCAACCCGAAACTCGTTCTGGATACCTCGGCAGCGTAGCGGAATACCGTCGACCGGCCGCTTGACGCGCCAGGCCATCCGTGTTTGAGTCGCCTCATGGACGTCCCGCAGCAGCCGGCCGTCAGGTCGGGACCGCTCGGAAGGCCTCGCGGGGTCGGCTTCGGGATCCTGCTGTTCATCATCACGTTCGGGATCTACAGCCTCTACTGGGTCTACAAGACTCAGGAGGAGACGAAGCAGCACACCGGCGACGGTCTCGGCGGAGTCGTGGGGCTCGTCGTGTGGATCCTCCTCGGCGCAGTGAGCGCGTTCGTCATCCCGTCAGAGGTCGGATCGATGTATGCGAAGGACGGGCGCGAGAGACCGATGAGCGGGTGGACCGGGTTGTGGCTGTTCCCGGGCGCCATCCTCATCATCCCGGCCGTCGTGTGGTTCGTGAAGGTCCAGCGGGGACTCAACCGCTACTGGGAGTCGAAGGGCGCGGCCGCGTAGGCTCGCCCGAAGGAGGGGATAGCTCGATGGTAGGACGTCAACGGAAGCCGCTGGTCGTGCTGCTGCTGATGCTCGTGACGCTCGGCATCTACGGCCTGTACTGGATCTACATCTCGTTCGCGGAGGTGCGGGCGTATCGCGGGAAGGGCACGAGCGGCATCGTCGGAATGTTGCTGGCGTTGATACCCGTTTCCATCTTCCTGTTGCCCTCGCACGTCGGGGACATGTACGAGGAAGCGGGAAAGACGAAGCCGGTCACCGGCATGACGGGGCTGTGGGCGCTCATCCCGCTGCTCGGCAGCATCGTCTGGCTGTTCAAGGTGCAGGGCCGCCTGAACGAGTTCTGGGCCGACGCCAGCCAGGAAGCGGAGGCTCCGGCAGAGCCCGCGCCCGTGGCCGAGACCGTCTAGACGACCGGATTCGTCAGGGAGCCGACGCCCTCGATCTCGACGGTGATCTCGTCGCCCGGCTGGAGCAGCACCGGCGGGTCGCGGAACACGCCGACGCCCGCCGGCGTCCCCGTGAGGATGAGGTCGCCAGGCTCGAGCGTGACGGCCTGGCTGACGAACGCCACGATCTCGGCGACGCCGAAGACCATGTTCGCCGTCGTCGAGTCCTGCATCACCTCGCCGTTCAGGATCGCGCGGATGCCGAGCGCCTGCGGGTCGGGGACGTCCGCGGCCGGGACGAGCGCTGGACCGACCGGGCAGAACGTGTCGAGCGACTTCCCCCGTGTCCACTGCCCGTCTCCGAACTGGAGGTCGCGCGCCGACACGTCGTTCGCGCAAAGGTAGCCGGTGACTGCCTCGAGCGCGTTCTCCACCGACACCCGGCGTGCACGACTGCCTATGACGACCCCGAGCTCGGCCTCGTAGTCCACGCGCTCGGTGATCGCGGGGATGACGATCGGGTCGCCCGGCCCGATCAGGGTGTTCGGCCACTTCGCGAACAGCAGCGGCCGCTCCGGCAGCTCGACGCCCTGTTCCTCCGCATGATCGGAGTAGTTGAGGCCAACGCAGACGATCTTCTGCGGGCGGTCGATCGGCAGCACGCCCGCGACCCTACTCGGAACCTAGCGCCGCTTCAGGGTGTACGAGCGGTCGTGCGCACAGCCGTTGTCCTGCCCTACCTCGCGCTGCTTCCGGCAGTTGCCGGTGCAGGCGGCCTGCCGATGCTGCCGACGGCTCGCGAGTACGGAAGCCTACGACCCGAGCACCCGGGATTTCGGCGCGCGGGGCGCGATGACGAGCGTCCGGTCGGGGCATGCGGCGAAGGTGCTCCGGGGCGGGCGCGTGCTGCTCGCAGGTGGCTTCGACGATGAAGCCCCGGTACGCACGGCCGAGCTCTATGACCCGGCGACCGGCCGCTTCGAGCGGACCGGGTCGCTGACCGCGCCCGCGGCGGCGCCACGGCCACACTCCTTCGACGGACGTGTGCTCATAGCAGGCGGCTACGACCAATCGATCACGCCGACCGCGCGCAGCTTCCTGTACCGCCCCTAACCCTCAAAACCCCCACTTTCGGACATGCCCGAGGGACAGTCCCTGTAAGAAGACTGTGCCAGCTGACGAGGCTGCGCTTCCAAGCCGCTACGTTGGGCTCGACATGCCTCGCCGACCGCGCAGCGATCTTTCCGGATGGGATCTACCACGTCACGTGCCGCGGCACCGGCGGCATATTCATCTTCGTCGACGACATCGATCGCAGCGCCTTCACGTACCTCCTCCGTCAAGCGGCTGAACGTTTTGGGATTCGAGTCATCGCCTGGTGCCTTCTTGGGACGCACTTTCACCTGCTGGCCGCGGCTCGAATCCAGCTGGCGCTACAGGGACTGTCCCTGAGACACGGCCTGAAGAGACGGGCTTTCGAGGACGACGTGCACTTCGCCGGGGCCGTGGACGCCCACGGTGAGCCTCTGCTCGATGTCTGCGCTGCGGCTGGGGCCGGTGACGATCGCGAGCGAGCTCGGCAGGTCGCCGCCGGCGGCTTTGAAGAGCTCCTCGAGGCCAGCGAGGATGACGTCCTCGGACACGAGCGTCACGTGGACGTCGGGCAACAGCGAGGCTGCGCGCGGCTCATCCGGCGAGGCGGCGAGCACGACGCTGCCGGTGTCGGCAAGTGCGTACACAGCCCGCGACACGCCCGCGCCTTCGATCACCGGCGCATCGCCGCGGTGAACGACGAAGCCCGCCGTCTCCGCGTTCGCGGCGAATTGCTCGACGAGCGTCATCGCCGGTCCCGGTAGCGGCGTCCGAGCTTGGGCGCCGTCCGGCCCGCGCGCCAGGCCGTTCCCGGTCGGCCAAACCGCGCGAGCCGGGTGGAGATGCGATAGCCAGCCCGCGACGACCACGCGTAGGACCAGAGCGTGAACGCGAGACGCTCGCGCAGTGGCGCGACGCGTTCCTCGACGAGATCGCGGCGCAGCTCGAGCAGGAGCTCGTGCAGCGGGATCTTCACCGGGCACGCGTCCGAGCACGCCCCGCAGAGCGACGAGGCGTGCGGCAGGTCCGCAGCCTGCTCGAGCCCGGTCAGCAGCGGCACGAGCACCGCGCCCATCGGACCCGAGTAGACGGGGCCGTACGCTGCGCCGCCCGTCTTCCGGTACACCGGACAGACGTTGAGGCACGCGCCGCAGCGGATGCACGCGAGCATCTCGCGATAGCGGCCCCCGGCGAGCTTCGAGCGGCCGTTGTCGAGGATCACCACGTGCAGCTCGTCGGGCCCGTCCTGCTCGCCCGCGCGCCGCGGGCCGGTGATGAGCGTCGTGTACGTCGAGAGACGCTGTCCCGTGGCGCTCCGCGCGAGCAGCCGCAGCATCACCGCCAGATCGGCGAGCGATGCGACGAGCCGCTCCATGCCGATCACCACGACGTGCACGCGGGGCAGGCTCGACACGAGCCGCCCGTTCCCCTCGTTCGTGACGAGCACGATCGACCCGGTATCGCAGACGCCGAAGTTCGCGCCGGTGATGCCGACGTCGGCGGCGTGAAACGTCTCCCGCAGCTGGCGACGCGCCGCGCGCGTGAGCTCCTCGAGCTCGGCCGGAACAGCCGTGCCGTCCACACGCGACAGCAGCTCCGCCACGTCCTCCTTCGTCTTCTCGATCGCCGGCGCGAGGATGTGGACGGGGTGCTCGCCGGCGAGCTGGAGGATGTACTCGCCGAGGTCGGTCTCCACCGCCCGCACTCCCGCGGCCTCGAGCGCCTCGTTGAGTCCGATCTCCTCCGTAGCCATCGACTTCGACTTCGCGGCGAGCGATGCGCCCGCCTCGCGGCAGATCTCGACGATGCGGCCGCTGGCGTCGGCCGCGGTGCGGGCGAGGAACGTCGAGCCTCCGCACGCTTCGACGGCGTCGCGGAACCGAGCGACGTGCCCGTCGAGATCGTCGATCACGCGCAGTCGTGCCTCGTGCCCTCGCGAGCGAAGCTCCTCGACATCCTCGAGCGCCTCCCAGGCGCCGAGCCTGCCGCTCATGAGCCGCTCGGTGGAGCTGTCCAGGGCGCCGCCGATGCGTTCATCCGCGAGCTTCAGCCGCGCGATCTCGCGGAAGCTGCCGGGGGGCGTCGCCAGGGAGGTCATGCGCCTATGCCGCGGGCGAGTGCCGTGGCGATGTGGACGATCGGGATGCCGCGCCGCTCGTGCTCGGAGCGGCCGCGGAGGTGCATGAGGCAGCCAGGGTCGGCCGTGACGAGCGCATCCGCGGCCGAAGCGCCGGCCAGCTTGTCGTCGGCCATGGCCAGCGACACCTCGGGCTGCCGCACCGAGAACGTGCCCCCGAACCCGCAGCACAGGTCCGGCCGTGGCAGCGGCACAAGCGTTGCGCCGGACCGCTCGAGCAGGCGGCGCGGCGCGTCCGCGATGCGAAGCTCGCGCAGCATGTGGCACGAGTCGTGGTACGCCACGCGCTTGCCCTCGTTCGTGCGTGCTACGGACCCACCACGGTCGTCGAGAAACGCCGACAGCTCCCAGACCTCGAACGACTCCACGCCGAGCAACTCCGGGAGGTGGTGCGCCGCCATCGCCGCGCACGAGCCCGATGGGCAGACGACAGGCGCCGAGCGGGAGAACGCCTCGACGAACGTCCGCGCTACCCGCCTCGCCGCCGCCCGATGACCGGAGTTGAAGGCCGGCTGTCCGCAACAGATCTGCGCCCTCGGAAACTCGACATCGCAGCCCGCTCGCCGGAGCAACGACTCGGCATCGGCGGCGGCGTCCGGAAAGACGAGGTCGCCGAGACACGTGGCGAAGAGCTGCACCCGCACCATACGTGAGACTCTAGGAGAGTCTGGCGGAATGGTGCTCGTCGCCGGGGCGCTCTGGAGGTTGCGATGCAAGGACGCAGGGAGCCCGCGTACTGGGTGAAGT
>JBKJWA010000297.1:0-3292 GCA_046716705.1 Gaiellaceae bacterium | reverse complement strand
TGTCAGGCATCGCGTATCTCCTGGGCAGTCCTCTGTGCCTCCTCGACCGCCTCGACGGGTCGTGCCGGCCCGGCCTTCCGTGCCGAGCGCACGGCGAGGTACAGGAGCAGGGCTGCCGTCAGCAGGAGCAATAGGGAAACGATGAGCAGCGCCGCCCAGATCGGTAGCGCCTCCGCGATGCCTGCGGCGATCGCCGCGAAGATGAACGCGATCGCGTAGAGGACGACGACGAGGGCGACGATCGCCAGCGCCGCGGCGATGGCGAGCGCCTTCCCCTTCCGCTTGAGCTCAAGCGTGACCAGCTCGAGCTGCAGCCGCGCTAGCCTGATCGCTCGCGTCTTGATCTCCTGGAAGCGCGCGGTGATCCCGAGCATCAGACAGCCCGATCCGAGACGACGAACGTCGGCCCCTGCGTGAGCATGGGCCGCGTATCGGAGAAGACCTCGAGCAGCGACAGACCGCCGGGAATGCCCCCTTCGTCGAGACGCTCGAGGCACCGTCGCGCCATCCCGGGTGCGGCCCCGTAACCGAAGCGGCGCGCGACGCGGAAACGGAAGCCGAGCATGCCTGCATGCCGCGATGGGTTGACCGGTGCGAGGGCGAGCGCGGCGGGATCGAGCTCGTCGCTCGAGCGGAGCTCGACGAGGCACAGGACATCGCTCCAGTCCTCGGGCAGGCCCGCCGCGAGCTCGTCCCAGGCGGCCGCGAGAGGGATTCCCGGGGCAGCGGGGACGGTCTCGGCCGAGGCGGCCCCGGTCACGTCTCCGGCGAGCTCGAGTGTGCCGCGGATTCCCTCGCTGTCGAGCCGTTCGAGCAGCCGCCGGACGAGGCTCGGGCCGGCCGTGCCCGTAGGCGTCACCCGCAGGTGGAGCTCGTCACCGGCCACTCCGGGACCGAGCGGCCCGAGCAGTGCGGCGGCGCGAGAGGCGTCCTCCGCCCGCGCGACGACGAGCCGGAGTGGAAGCGCCGACCAGCCCGCCGGAAGGCCTCTGGCGACCGCGTCCCACTGCGCAGCTAGCCCCATGGCCGCAGCATAGACTCAGGCTCGTGGCCGAGGCACGGGCAGCGAGGAAGCGCGGGCTCTCGCAGGAGCGCCTGAGGGAGCTCCACCGCGAGATGCTCCTCATCCGACGCTTCGAGGAGAAGGTCGAGGAGCAGTTCCGCGCCGGCGAGCTGCCGGGCTTTCTGCACGTTGCCATCGGCCAGGAGGCGGTGGCCGTCGGCGTGGCGAGCGCGATGGCGGAAGGCGACGTGTTCGCGTCGACCCACCGCGCCCACGGGCACGCGCTCGCGCGCGGCTCACACCCGAACGCGCTCATGGCGGAGCTCTACGGGAAGGTCGAGGGCGTGTCGCGCGGCTATGGCGGCTCGATGCACCTCTACGACATCGAGCGCGGGAACCTCGGCGCGAACGCCGTCGTCGGCGGCGGCCTACCGATGATCGCCGGCGCGGCGCTCGCGTTCCAGATGCGCGGCGAGCCGCGGGTGGCGGTGGCGTTCTTCGGGGATGGCGCCACGAACATCGGCACTTTTCACGAGGCGCTCAATCTTGCGGCGCTCTGGAAACTGCCGGCGATGTTCGTCTGCGAGAACAACCACTACGCCGAATCGACGCCCACGCACCAGCAGCTACCGATCACGGATCTCGCGAAGCGCGCGGTCGCGTTCGGGATGCGCTCGATGACCGTGGACGGCCAGGACGTCGAGGCCGTCCACTCGACGGCAACGAGGGCGCTTGCGCACGCCCGCAAAGGGTCGGGGCCGGTCTTTCTGCTCGCGGAGACCTATCGCCTAGTCGGCCACTACGTCGGCGATCCGCAGGTGTACCGGCCGAAAGGTGAGCAGGCCGAGCTCCGGGAGACGCAGGATCCGCTCGAGAAGCTGCGGCCGCGCCTTGGCCTCTCGGACGATGAGCTCGCCGCGATCGACGCCGAGGTCGTACGCATGGTGGAAGGCGCCGTCGAGTTCGCGCGCAACGAGACCGAGCACAAGCCCGAGGACGCCCTCGAGAACGTCTATGCCTGAGCTCTCCTATCGCGAAGCCGTGCGCGACGCGATGTCGCATGCGATGCGGCGCGACGACGAGGTCTTCATCATGGGCGAGGACATCGCCGAGATGGGCGGCTCGATGGGCGTCACCCAGGGCATGCTCGCCGAGTTCGGGCCGGAGCGCGTGCGCAACACGCCGATCTCGGAGATGGCGATCGTCGGTGCGGGGATGGGCGCGGCGATCATGGGCATGCGGCCGATCGTGGAGGTCATGTACGAAGACTTCCTCACGCTCGCCATGGAGCAGCTCGTGAACCAGGCCGCGAAGCACCGGTACATGTCGGGAGGCCAGGTGAAGGTGCCGCTGACCGTGCGCACGCAGGGCGGCGCCGGCTGGTCGCCGGGCGCGCAGCACGCGCAGCAGGTGGAGGCGTGGTTCTGCCACGTGCCGGGGCTCAAGGTCGTCTTCGCGTCGACGGCCTCCGACGTCCGCGGCCTCCTCTGGTCGGCGATCTACGACGACAACCCCGTCGTGTTCTTCGAGCACCGGACGCTGTACCCGCTGAAGGAGGACGTCCCCGAGGAGCTCGAGCCGATCCCGCTCGGCCAGGCACGCATTCACCGGGAGGGAAGCGACGTTACCGTCGTCGCCATCGGCCGGCTTGTCCACGAGTCGATGAAGGCTGCGGAGAAGGCCGACTCGGAGGGCATCTCCGTCGAGGTGCTCGACCCGCGCACGCTCCAGCCGCTCGACGAGCAGGCGATCGTCGAGTCGGTGACGAAGACGAACCGCTGTGTCGTCGCCCACGAGGCCGTCACGCGAATGGGCTTCGGGGCCGAGGTGTCAGCCGTCGTGCAGGAGCAGGCGTTCGACTGGCTCGACGCGCCTGTCGAGCGTGTCGGTGCGAAGTTCGCGCCGCTCCCGTTTGCGCCACCCATGGAGCGGCACGTCGTCCCGCACGCCGAGGACGTGCTGAACGCGATCCGCCGCGCGACCCAGCATGGCTAGCGAGGTGAAGCTGCCCCGGCTCGGCCAGGGGATGGAGTCGGGCACAGTCGTCAAATGGCTCAAGGCAGAGGGCGACGCCGTCGAGAAGGGTCAGCCGCTCTACGAGCTCGACACCGACAAGGTGACGCAGGAGGTGGAGGCCGAGGCGTCCGGCGTCCTCCTGAAGATCGTCGTCGGAGAGGGCGAGGTGCCAGTCGGGACGACGCTCGCACTGATCGGGGAGGCGGGGGAGGAGGTCGCCGCTCCCGAAGCCGAGACTCCAGCTCCCGCTCCCGAGGAACCGGCTCCTCAGCC
>JBKJWA010000296.1:0-3749 GCA_046716705.1 Gaiellaceae bacterium | reverse complement strand
CGATAGAGCGCATCGCCGGGCCCTGTGGCCTCGACATCGGCGCGGAGTCGCAGCCCGAGACGGCGCTGTCGATCCTCGCCGAGGTGCTCGCCGTGCGCATGGCCCGCGACGGCGGCAAGCTCAAGGAATCGAAGAAGCGGATTCACGCGGAGGAGGTACCCGGATGACGGAGCGAGTGGAGAAGACGGACGCGGAGTGGGAGGCCGAGCTCGACCCCGACCGATACCGGGTGCTCCGTTGCGGCGCGACCGAGGCGCCGTGGTCGGGCGAGCTGAACCTCGTGCACGACGCTGGTATGTTCAAGTGCGGAGCCTGCGGCGCGGAGCTCTTCCGGTCGGACGCGAAGTTCGACTCGGGATCCGGCTGGCCGAGCTTCTTCGCGCCACTCGCCGAGGACGCGGTGGAGACGGAGGAAGATCTGACGCACGGCATGCGACGGACGGAGGTGCGGTGCGCAGCGTGCGACTCCCACCTCGGCCACGTCTTCCCCGACGGCCCGCAGCCGACCGGGCTGCGCTACTGCATCAACTCGCTTGCCCTCGACTTCGAGCCCGCCGAGGAGTAGCAAAGCAGGCGCCGCGCGCTGGACGTGCTAAGGTGGTCACCTCGGTAACCACTAAACAGGAGACCCGGAGATGGCCGAGATCGGCGTGAAGGAGCTCAAGGCGACTGCCTCGGCCGTGATCGATGAGGTCGAAGGCGGAGCCGCCTACGTGGTGACGAAGCGGGGTCGTCCTGCCGCGGTCCTCATGCCGATCGAGGACGCTGAGGATCTCGTGCTTGCCAATGCAGACGAGTACATCCGAATGCGTCGGCAGGCTCGCGCTGCTCACGCCCGCGGTCAGACGATCCGCTTGCGTGACCTCGACTGAGCCGTATGACGTCCAGCTGTCGCCTGCTGCGTCTCGGGCGTTCAAGAAACTGACGCCGGATGCGCGCCGGCGGGTGCGGATTGCTCTCGAGCGGCTCGCTGCCAAAGCTGCCCAGACCGGCCGGATCGGCGGCAAGGCGGTGAAGACGATTCATGGTGCGCGGGACTCCTTCCACCGACTTCGAGTCGGCGACCTGCGGGTGATGTACGACGTCCTCGTGGACGATGGTGTCATCCTTGTCCTCGGGATCGTGCACAGAGGGGATCTCGAACGTTGGCTTCGCAACCGCTGATGCGTAGCGACCTCCCGTCTGGCACCGTCACGTTTCTCTTCACCGACGTCGAAGGCTCGACGAAACTCCTCCATGAGCTCGGCGCGGACGGCTACGCGGAAGCGCTCGCCGAGCATCGGCGGGTGATTCGTGAGTCCTGCGTCCGCCACGACGGCGTCGAGGTGGACACTCAGGGAGACGCGTTCTTCGTGGCGTTCCCAACCGCGCCGGCAGCGATCGCAGCCGCGGGGGAGATGACCGAGGCGCTCGCCGCCGGCCCGATCCAGGTACGAATCGGGCTGCACACCGGCACGCCGGTGCTTACCGACGAGGGCTATGTGGGCGGCGACGTGCATCGGGCGGCTCGGATCGCCGCCGCCGGCCACGGCGGCCAGGTGCTCGTCTCCTCCTCCACGGCTCCGCTCGTGGAGATCGAGCTCACGGACCTGGGAGAGCACCGCTTCAAGGATCTCGGCGCCCCCGAGCGCGTCTACCAGCTGGGTGACGGTGAGTTCCCGGCTCTCAAGTCGCTCTTCAGGACGAACCTGCCCGTCTCCACGACGCCGTTCCTCGGGAGGGAGCGCGAGCTGGCCGAGGTGGTCGGCCTGCTCCGAGGCACCCGCCTGCTGACGCTCACAGGCCCCGGCGGGACGGGCAAGACGCGGCTCGCGACGCAGGCCTCAGGGCTCGCGTCTGACGGCTATCCGGACGGCGTCTGGTGGGTGCCGCTGGCGCCGCTGCGCGAGCCCGAGCTCGTGCTGGAGACGGCGGCGCAAGTCGTCGGTTCTCAGAACGGCCTCGCAGAGCACATCGCCGACAAGTCCATGCTCATGCTCTTCGACAACTTCGAACAGGTCGTGGAGGCGTCAGGCGACGTGGCCTCGCTGCTCGCTTCTTGTTCCAACCTCGACCTGCTCGTGACGAGCCGGGAGCCGCTGCACGTGACCGGCGAGCAGGAGTACCCGGTGCCGCCGCTCGTGCACGAGGAGGGCGTCGGCTTCTTCCTCGCTCGCGCACGGGCGAGTAAGCCCGACTTTCAGGTCGACGACGCCGTGTCCGAGATCTGCCGTCGCCTGGACGACCTGCCGCTCGCGCTCGAGCTGGCCGCCGCCCGCGTGAAGGCACTCTCCTCGGCGCAGATCCTCGAGCGGCTCGAACAGCGTCTGCCGCTGCTGACGGGCGGCGCCAGAGACCTCCCCGAGCGCCAGCGGACGCTGCGCGGCGCGATCGAGTGGTCGTACGAGCTGCTGAATGCGGAGGAACAGCGGCTCTTCGCACGGCTCTCGGTCTTCCGGGGCGGCTGCACCCTGGAGGCTGCGGAAGAAGTCTGCGAGGCCGACCTGGACACGCTGCAGTCGCTCGTGGACAAGAGCCTGCTCCGCCACACCGAGGAGCGCTACTGGATGCTGGAGACGATCCGCGAGTACGCGGGCGAGCAGCTCGAGGAGTCCGGCGAGGCCGAGGAGCTCGGGCGCCGGCGCGCAGAGCACTTCCTCTCCCTGGCCGAGTCGCTCCCGGTCGACGTTGGCGTCTCGAAAGAGTGGCTCGACCTGATGGAGATCGAGCACGACAACATCCGCGCGACACTCGACGATCTCGCCGCTGCGGGGGAGGCGCAGCTGCTCCTGCGGCTGGCCGGCGCTCTTTGGCGCCTTTGGGCGGTTCGCGGTTACCACCGCGAGGGGATGCAGCGGCTCGACGAGGCGCTCCTAACCGACGACAGCGCTACGGCAGCTCGGGCAAGAGCGCTCATCGGCGCCTCCGCGCTGGCCGTCGACGTGAAGGACTACGAGCGAGCGCGCCGCTACGCCGACGAGGCTCACGACCTGTATCGCGGCCTGGATGAGGCCTGGGGCATCGCCCGCGCAATCTTCTTCCAAGGTTTCGCCGCAATCGAATCGGGCGACTTCGCGCGGGCACGTCCGCGCTTCGAGGAGTGTCTCGAGCGATTCACAGAGCTCGGAGCAGAACACGACGTGCTGCTGGTGCTCTTCAACCTCTCGTGGGCGTGCGAGGAGCTGGGGGACGAACAGCGCGCGCGAGAAATTGCCGAGGAGTTACTCCAGCGCTCTCGAGCTTCTGGAAGTACGCGGAGCATGGCGTTTGCACTCGACCTGGTCTCGACGCATGCGCGCGACGATGGACGGCTCGATGATGCCCTCGAGGCGGCGGTCGAAGGTCTACGAACTCGGTGCGACGAGGGCGACGTCCAGCATCAGCTCGACAGCCTGAGCCGCGTCGCTGCGATCCATGCGCGCGCGGGTCGTCTGGAAAAGGCCGCGACGTTGCTCTCGAGCTCGGTGCACCTGCACGAGGAGCTCGGCATGTTGGTGCCGCTCTACCAAGAGAAGAGGAACGAGGAGACCCTCCGCACACTCCATGAGCAGCTCGACGAGGCCGCGTTCGACGAGGCGTGGGCCGAAGCCGAGAAGCTGAGTCTCGACGAGGCGGTCGCGCTCGCGCTCGACACGGAGTCCGATGCGTAGCGACCTCCCATCCGGCACCGTCACGTTCCTCTTCACGGACGTCGAGGGCTCGACGAAGCTCTTGCACGAGCTCGGAGCGGACGGATACGCGGAGGCGCTCGCCGAGCACCGTCGCGTGAT
>JBKJWA010000295.1:0-4598 GCA_046716705.1 Gaiellaceae bacterium | reverse complement strand
GGAGGTCGTCGAGTCGAGAAGCCGCCTCGAACAGGCGCTCGGCGTCAGCGTGGGTTCGTTCGCGTGGCCCTACGGGGCGAAGCCGTCGGCACCCGGCGCCGGGCTCGTCGCGCGGACGTACGATGCTGCCTGCGCTGCCGGGCCCGCGGTCGTGCGCCACTCGTCCGATCCTCTCGCCGTGCCGCGCATCGACATCAACTACCTGCGAAGCACCGAGCGCCTTCGCCGCGCGCTCGAGCGTGAGCCGCACGCATACCTCGCGCTCCGGAGGGCAGCGGGAAGTCTTCGACGAGCCGTTCGCCCGGACTACAGCGAATGACGATGGACACGGTTCAGGTCGATGCTGCTCGCGGCTGGCGAATGATTCTGCGCCGCTTCGCGGCGCTCTCCGCCGGTGAGGGCGCGACACGGGTGGTCGGCTTCGTCGTCGTACTTCTGCTGGCGCGACGGCTGGGTCCGGGGGGCTTCGGGCTCGTCACTCTGGGCCTGACGCTCGTTGCCTGGTTCATGTACGTCGTCGACTCGGGCACCGAGATCCTCAACGTACGAGAGGTCGCCCGGCGACCTCAGCGCTTCAAGCCCATAGCCGAGCATGTGCTCGGGCTGCGGCTCGCGCTCTCCGTGCTGGCGACGCTGCTCTTCGCCGCTGGCGTGACCTTGTTTGCGCGCTCCGACTACACGCGATCGACGTTGCTGCTCTTCGCCCTCATGTTGCCGGCGTCTGCACTCAACCTCAGATGGATGGTGCTCGGTGTTGGGGGCTCGCGGGCGATCGCGATCGGTCAGACGCTGTCGCGTGGAGTCGTCCTCGTAGGTGTGTTGCTCTTCGTCTTCGACGACGAGGACATCGGGCGTGTGCCGGTGCTCGAGGCGCTGGCGGCACTCGTCTATGGCCTCGTCGTCTTGTGGCTGGTCGCGAAGGGAGTCCGCGCGATTCGGCCGCGGATCGATCTAGCTGTGTGGAAGTCGACGCTGAAGCACAGCCTGCCCCTGATGGGAACCGGGCTCGCCCGGGCAGCGATCATCTCGTTCGACATCCTCGTCATAGACCTCGCGCTCGGCCCTCGCGATGTCGGCATCTACGCGGTCGCCTCGAAGCCCGCGTTCTTCGTCGCCGGGCTCGTGGGGCTCTTCTCGCTCGCGTTCCTGTCGGCGTTCAGCGCGACGGCCGGCAAGGATGCTGTGGCACTACAACGCCGTTCGCTGCGCTGGTCACTCGGCGTCGGCGTGATCCTCGCAGGGGTGGCCAGCCTCTCCTCGCTCCTCATCCCCTGGGTGTTCGGCGCGGAGTACGAGGCGGCCGTGCCGGTGTTGGCCGTCATGGCCTGGCGCATCCCGGCCGGTGTGCTTTCCGCCGTCTACGCGAGCACGCTCATTGCGCGCGACCGCCAGATCGACCTCATGCGCGACAGCATCGCGGTGGCCGGGTTCGTCGTGGTCGCCGACATCGTCGCCGTGCTCGCGTTCGGAATCATCGGCGCGGGAGTGGTGAGCGTCGTTGCAGGAGTCCTGGCCGCGTACCTCTACGCGCGAAGCGTGCGGCGGATCGAGCCCGAGCTGGCGTCGGGACGTCTTGGCCTGCCGGGGCGGTCGGTGGGCTCGTGAAGTGCGTTCCGCCCGACTACTACGCGCGGCTCGCGCAGATCGATGCGACGCACTGGTGGCCGCAGGGGATGATCGCCGTCGAGTCCGCGCTGCTCGCGCCGTGGCTCGAGCGGGGCTCGCTTGCGCTGCTCGACGGCGGCTGTGGGCCTGGAGGCTTCCTTCTCTGGGCCGGCAGCAGCGGTCGATTCGCGTCGCTTGCGGGCGTCGATCTGAGCCCCGAGGCGATACAGGTCGCCCGTAGTCGCGTGCCGAGCGCTGATCTCCACGTCGCGCCACTCGACTCCCTCCCCTTCGGCGAGAGCGCGTTCGACGTCGTAGCGCTCAACGATGTGCTCCAGCACGTCGACGAGACGGTGATGGCGGCCACTCTCAACGAGGTGCGGCGCGTTCTCCGGCCCGACGGCGCGCTGCTCACGCGCACCGGCGGCGGGCGCCGGGTGCGTCGCGAGCGAGGCGACTGGCGGGCGTACGACGAAGCCACGCTTCGCGCTGACCTCCGGCGTGGCGGCTTCGACGTTCGCCGGACGACGTACGCAAATCTCGCCTTCTCGGCACTCGCCGAGGCTCGCGGCCGTCGCCCGCATGCGCCTACCGACGAGGGGTGCGGCGTCCCGGAGCAGTCCGGCACGCTGGCCTCGGCCGCAGGGCGGCTGACGCTCTCGCTGGAGGCGCGGCTGGTGAGGGTGGGAGGTCGGCTCCCATGGGGTCACACGCTCCTGGCCGTGGCAGTGCCCTCGTGAAGCTCGCTGCGGTTGGGGGGCTCGAGTGAGGCTCGGCATCAACGGCTGGCGCATGCACGGCCCGCTCACCGGCATCGGCCGGTACCTCGCCAACGTTCTCGCCCACTGGACGGACGAGCTCGCAGAGCAGGCGGGGTTCACCGCGTTGACGCTGTACACGCCCGTCCCACTCGACCGCGAGCGAACTCGCGTCCCCGCTGCGGTGACAATACGCGTGGTCGGCCCAGACTGGCCTTTGCTCGCGTGGGAGAATCTCCGGCTCTCACTCGTCGCCGACGATGATGTGATCTTCTGCCCGTCCTACTCGCGGCCACTCGTCTGTCGCGGCAGGACTGTAGTCACCATCTTCGAGGCTACGCAGCAGCTCCACCCGCAGTACTACCCCTGGAGCGCACGCCTCATTCGCACGCCGCTCTTCGGCTGGAGTGGCCGGCACGCGACGCTCGTGATCGCGGCAACCGAGGCGGCGAAGCAGGACCTCGTCGAGGCATACGGGATCGACGAAGAGCGGATCCGCGTGCTGTCCCTGGCACCAGCCGAGATCTTCGCTCCGCATCCCGAGACCGATGCAACGAGGGAAGTACGGATGCGGTACGTAGGCACCGAGGATGATCCGTACGTCCTCTACGTCGGCAAGCTCACAGCTCGCCGCAACGTCCCCATGCTCGTCGAGGCGTTCGCAATGGTTGCCCGTCGAGCCGACCGTGACCTGCGTCTACTGGTCGTGGGTCTGGACACCGGCGATGTCGATGTGACCGGTCGTGCTACGGCGCTCGGCATGGGCGACCGAGTGCGCCACATCGAGCATGTGCCCGATGAGGATCTCGCCGTGCTCTACAGCGCCGCCACTGCCTTTGTCATCCCGTACTCGTACGAGTCTCTGTCCCTGACCGCGCTCGAGGCTCAGGCGACGGGCTGTCCCGTGATAACTGTGGACACGCCCGGACTGCGCGAGCAGACCGGCAGCCACGCCTACTTCATCGACGAGGCAGAGCCGGAGGCACTCCGCCATGCCATCGAGACGGTCGTCTCGGACGGCGACCTGCGAGCTCGGCTGCGAGCGGAAGGGCTCGAGCACGCGGGGCAGTTCTCGTGGAAGCGCTGCTCGACGGAGACGCTCGCGGTGCTCGCCGAGGCTGCGCGGCTCTAGAGTTGCCCGGTGGGCACCGGGCCGTCACTCGCGGGACGCCGATTCCTCGTCACGGGTGGTGCGGGGTTCGTTGGATCGCATCTCAGCGGCGCTCTGCTCGCTCGCGGTGCCCACGTCGGCATCCTCGACAACTTCACAGGCGGGCGGATGGACAACATCCGCGACATCACAGAGCAGGTCGAACTGACGCGCATCGACATCCGCGATGCGAGCCTCGCCGACGTGTTGAGGACGGCTGGGTGCGAGACCGTCTTCCATCTCGCAGGGCACGCGTCGGTGCCGGACTCCGTGGAGCGCCCGGGCTCCGACTTCGAGCGAAACGCCGTGGCGACGTTCAACCTGCTCGAGGCCGTACGAGCCTTGGAGAAGCGTCCGAGCATCGTCTTCGCGTCGAGTGCGGCCGTGTACGGCGAGGGCGCCGATGTCCCGCTGGCGGAGGATCATCCGACCGAGCCCCTCGCTCCATACGGCGCCAGCAAGCTCGCTGCGGAGCGTTACATGGCCGTCTACGCGCACGTGTACGGGCTACGGACTGCAAGCCTCCGCTTCTTCCAGATCTTCGGGCCGCGTCTGCGGCGGCACGTCGTCTACGACGTCATGGCGAAGCTCTACGAAGACGCCGAAGCGTTGAGCCTGCATGGGGACGGCAGCGAGGTGCGTGACTTCATGTACGTGGAGAACGCGGTCGCGGCGCTGATGTTCGTAGCCGAGCGGGCACCGCTGGCCGGGGAGGTTTACAACGCTGGCGACGGCTCGGCGATCACCATCGCGCAGCTCGCTGAGTTGATCTCGTCGCGGATGGGCGCTCGACCGCGTGTCACGTACACCGGCTCCGTGGGCGCCGGCGTGTCGCGGTCGTGGATCGCTGATGTCTCGCGGCTCGCAGCACTGGGCTTTCGCCAGCAGTTGACGCTGGAGGAGGGGCTCGATCGGACGGTCGCGTGGTTACTCGAAGACGCCGCCGCCGGAGCCTCCCTCAGGGCTCGATGAGCTCGCCCTCGAAGCCGCGCGCGCGCAGCTTGGGCACGATCTCGTCGTAGTAGTTCCAGGCGAAGAGGATTGCGGCGTCCGGCGCCGGGTCGTCCTCGAACATCTGCTCCTCA
>JBKJWA010000294.1:0-8309 GCA_046716705.1 Gaiellaceae bacterium | reverse complement strand
CGGGAAACGTGCTCGTCTCGTGGTCGCCGCGCTCGGGCAGCGCCGCCACGGCCTCGGAGCCGAGCACGTAGACGCCACAGCTGACCCAGTAGGGGACGGCGGCGGCCTCCTCGAAGCCCGCCACCATCCCGTCGCCGTCCAGCTCGACGACGCCGAACGGCGAGCGCGGCTGCGTGACGGTGATCGTCGCTGCCGCGCCGGTCTCGCGGTGCCTGGCGAGCAGAGCCGCGAAGTCGAGCGCGAGCAGCTCGTCGCCGTTCAGCGCGTAGACGTCGCCCTCCTCGCGCCGCGCGGCGGCCGCGAAGCGGAGGCCTCCCCCACGCCCGAGCGGCTCCGGCTCCTCGACTACCGTCACGTCGGCGCCGGATCCCGCAAGGGCGGCCTCGAACTCGGCCCCCATGCCGGCGGCGGTGCTCAGGATCACGTGGTCGACGTCCGCGCTTGCGAGCGCGGCGACCTGGTAGCCGGCAAGCGTCCTGCCTGCCACCGGCACGAGCGCCTTCGGCTTGCCGCCCGCCGCGTCGCCCAGCCGCTCGGCCTTGCCGCCGGCGAGGATGATCGCCTCCATCTGGGCTTACCGCTCGACTTCGACGGGAACGGGCCGTCCGACACCCTCGTAGACGAAGCCGAGCGACCGCATCGCGTCGGGATCGAGGACGTTTCGCCCGTCGACGACGATCGGCGTGCGCATGGCCGCGTATGCCTCCGGCGTCGCGAGCGCGGCCACCTCGGGCCACTCGGTGACCACGACGGCAGCGTCCGCGTCCCGCACCGCGTCGAGCACGCTCGAGCAGAACGTCACCTCTGGCAGCAGCGAGCGAGCGTCCGCGACCGGATCCCAGGCGCGGACATCGGCTCCTTCGGCGAGGAGGCGCGCAGCGATGACGAGGCTCGGCGCCTCGCGCAGGTCGTCGGTCCCCGGCTTGAAGGCGAGCCCGAGCACCGCGATCTCCTTGGCGTGCAGGTCGCCGAGGTGCTTCTGGAGCTTCTGGATCACGCGGCGGCGTTGCAGCTCGTTGACCTCGATCACGGCCGACAGCAGCTGGAAGTGGTAGCCGGAGTTCCCGGCGAGCTGCTTGAGCGCCGAGACATCCTTTGGAAAGCACGAACCGCCGAAGCCCAGGCCTGCCTTCAGGAAGTGCGGGCCGAGGCGGCGGTCGAGGCCGATGCCGGCGGCGACGTCGACGACGTCCGCGCCGACGAGCTCGCAGACACTCGCGATCTCGTTGATAAAGCTGATTCGGGTCGAGAGAAAGGCGTTCGACGCGAGCTTGATCATCTCCGCGGAGGCGACGTCCGTGCGCACGATCGTCGTGTCCAGCGTCTCGTAGAGCTGCTCGACGCGCTCCGCGTGCTCCGGCTCGAAGGTGCCGACGACGACGCGGTCGGGGTGCATGAAGTCATGGACGGCGGTGCCCTCGGCGAGAAACTCCGGGTTCGCCACGTAGGCGACGTCGGCCAGTCCCCGCACATCGAGCGCCCGCCGCACCTTCTCCCCCGTGCCCGGAGGCACGGTGCTCTTCATGACAAGCGTCAGGTCGACGCCGTCCGGCAGCTCCTCGACCACCGTCCACACCGCCGACAGGTCCGGGTCGCCGGAGTGCGTCGGCGGCGTTCCCACCGCGACGAAGGCAAGCTCAGCCCCGTCGAGCGCCTCGCCGATGTCGAGCGTGAAGCGAAGCCTGTCTCCGGCGCGCTCGATGACGTCGGAGAGCCCCGGTTCGTGGATCGGCACGTGGCCGGCCCTCAGGGCGTCGATCTTGTCGGGCAGCACGTCGCGAACGGCGACGTCGTGCCCGAGATCGGCAAAGCAGGCCCCGGTGACGAGGCCGACGTAGCCCGCTCCGAAGACGGCGATCCGGCTCACGTCTGCTTCTGCTTCGCCTTGGCCTTCGGCTTCTTCAGAGTGTCGAGCGGCTGGAGGCCCTTCGCGATCGCGACCATCGTCTCGTTCGAGAGCGAGTTGAGCAGCGTGTTGACGACCCAGTACGAGTTGTCGCCGTCGCGCAGCACGATCATGTGGAGCTTCGGCCCCTGGTAGTAGAAGTCGTAGCCGCGGCCGTTGATGACCCGGTGGAGGCTCCGGCTCGCGAGGATCGGCGCGTTGGGCCAGTTCGTCTGCTGGACGCCCCAGTACTCGAGGCCGCGCTTGAACACGAGCCGGACGCCGCCGTGACCCTCGTCGATCCGGTACGTGCGGACGGGCACCTCCGAGTCGGGTGACGAGAGACGGTCGAGCACCGAGGGGACCATGAGCGGGAAGCCGACCTTCCGCTTCTGGGCGCGAACGAGCGGCGCCGTGGCCGAGCGGTCGCGACGGACGTCCGGCGGCGTACGCGTGATCTGCGTGCGCGCAGGGGCCGGCGTGAGCCTGTTGTGGAAGGTCTGGCCGACGACGACGGTCAGCATGGCGCCGTTCGAGAGCGGGCGCAGATGGCAGCTGCGAGGCTGCTGCAGCGGCGGCCCGGTGCACTTCTTATCGGCCGCGAACGGCTCCGGCGCGGCGGCGCCGAAGAGCCTCGCCATCGCCCTCGCCGCCGCTCGCGCCCGGTTCGAGTCGCCGTCAAAGTGGACGGCGGTGTGGAGTTGGTCGTCCCACGGCGCGTTGCCGGTCGCACCCGGAAGGCCGTCGATCGTCGCGTAGCCACGCTGGCCGAGCAAGAACCTCGCCTCAGCAGCCGCGCCGGGCACGACGTAACCGTTGAGCACGGACACCGTCGTCTCCTCGGGCTTCGGCGCGGCGGTCTTCAGCTTCCGCTTGAGCGCGACGGCCGTCGCCACCTTCGGCGCCTCGACGTCCGGATTCGAGAACCGCGACACCGCATCCTGGATGTTGGCGCTGTCCGTGGTCAGCTCGGAGAAGCCGGTCACGCCCTCGATCTTCTCCTGGAAGAAGTGGCCGCCCTGGAGACCGTACGCGAAGAGCGCGTAGCGGAGGATCGTGCGCGCGGTCAGCTCCTTCCCTCCGCCCACGCCCACCTCGACGTTCTTCGTCACTGCGCCGACGAGGCCCGGGACCTTCGTCACGGAGAACCCGCGCTCGAACTGCTCCTTCATCGCCGTCACGAACAGCTGCTGCCGCGCGATGCGGTGAAAGTCCGAGTCCGTGTGCCGGTATCGCGCGTAGTCGAGCGCCGCGCCGCCGGTGAGCCGCTGATAGCCGGGCTGGAGGTTGATCTTCGCGTAGCCGAAGCCGGGGCTGACGCCCGCGTTGTCGTTGTAGTAGCGGCGGTCGACATCCACCCAGACCCCGCCGAGCGTGTTGACGATGCGCTTGAAGCCGCTGAAGTTGACGGTGATGAGGTAGTTGATCGGCAGCCCGGTGAGGTTGCGGACGGTGTCGAGCGCGCCCTTCGCGCCGCACGTCGAATACGCCGCGTTGATCTTCGCGGTGAAGACCGAGCCCGGGCACCGGACCTCGACCACGAGGTCGCGCGGGAACGACAGCATCGAGATCGAGTCGGTCTGCGGGTCGGCGCGGAGCAGCATGAGCGTGTCGGAGCGCGACAGCGTCCCTTCGGCCTCCCCGTGGCGGCGGTCGTAGCCGATGACGAGCGCTATCGCCGCCTTGTCGGCGGGCGGTACGCCGTCGAGCGTCGTCTGCGCGGCCTTGACGTCCGCCGAGTGCGCGCTCACAGCGGCGACGCTCTCGTGGAGCCAGAGGTAGACGCCACCGACGAGTGAGACGGCGAGCATGAGCACACCCGCCGCGACGATGCCCAGCACGCGTCCCACGACACCCATGCCGCCGCTCCGCGCGGGCTTCGGGGCTTCGTAGACCGTCACGGGCGAGAGCGCGTCAGGCGGCAGCACGACGCTTCCGCCGCCGCCCGGAGCCGCGCTCAGGCCCAGCGCTCTCTTCAGCGTCAACCGCACGGCCCGAGGTTAGCGACCCGTCGTGTTGGACCCGTTAAGGCTCTGTTCTGCCAGGCGGGTCCCTTCGACCATGTTCGCGAGCTTCTCGTACGCGACCTCCCAGCTCCGCGTGCGAAGGCCGCAGTCGGGCGTCACGTGGATGCGCTCGGGCCCGCCGAAGACGTCGACGGCGTGGAGGATCCGGTCGCGGACGAGCTCGGGCGGCTCGACGAAGTCCGTGTGGATGTCGAGCACGCCCACGCCGAGCGCCGGCTCGTACGGCAGGTCGCGGAACCGCTCGATGACGCGATAGCCGGGCCGCTCGGCGGCGCTCGTGCCGAGCTCGCGCTCGTCGTCGTTCGCGAACCCGACGCAGTACTGGCGGCAGCCGCTCATGCCCTCGATGGCCGGGAAGAAGAGGTCGTAGTCCGAGAAGCAGAGATGGGTCGAGAAGTAGCAGTCCAGTCCCTCCACGCTCGCGTTGAAGCTCTCCACGAACACCTCGAGCTCGTCGGGCTCCGTGGACGCCCCGGGCTCGTCGATCTGGATCCAGTCCGCCCCGAGCTCGATGAGCGCCTCGAGGTTCGGCCTGATGACGTTGCGCGCGATGTCGAGCGCGAACTCGCGCCGGGCGGCGACCTGCGCCGCGCGCGGCGAGCCGGCCCCGAGCCTCTCGGCAGCGGAGCCATAGTGCTCGTCGTACGACCAGACGGCGAGCGTGTACGCGCCGGTGATCGGGATCTTGAGCCTCGCCTGGGCCACGGACTGGAGGTACTCGAGCTCGGCGCTGTGGTACGGCTCGCGCAGGCCCACGGGACCGGTGACGGCCGACTTCGCGTAGTACTTGTTGTCGAAGCTCCGTACCGTGCCGCGCGGCTCGAAGCCGGTGGAGTGTGCGATCGCCCAGGCGTACATCTCCGTCCGCAGCTGCTCGCCGTCCCATACGACGTCGAGGCCGGCCTGCTCCTGCAGCATGAGCGCGTATCGGCTCGACCAGCGCGCGATGTCGTCCTTCGCCTCCTCGCCCGGCGCCTGCTCGAGCAACGCCACGAGCTCCTCGTACGCAGGCACCGACAATCGCTCGCCCCACGTGCGGGCGTGCTCGACGTCGCTGTCGTCCAGCGGCCTGCCGGCCGACGGTTTCACGAGCCACGGCGGCTTCGCGAGCGACCCGACTTCGTGAGTCAGGAAGCGCGCGCTCACGCCGCGAGCCTCTTCGCCTCGCCGAGCGATGCGAGCTTCCGCTTCGCGATCGGCTCGGCCACGAACTGCAGATCGCCGTTCGGTACGAGCGCGAGCTCACCGCTCGTTCGTTCCGCCAGACGCCGGGCGAATGCGGCGATCGTGCCGGGATCCTCGACCTCGGACGAGCGCGCGTCGACGACGCCGGCGAGCAGGAGCTTCGGAAAACCCTCGGGCACGGCGTCGAGCGGCGTGAGGTAGAAGTCCACGCCGATTCCGTCCACCGGAAGGCTGACAAGCCGCTCGAGCAGCGGCGAGGCGTCGCCGAACGTCAGCTGCAGGACCAGCGCGCCCCGCGCCGCCAGTTGCGCGAGCGCATCACTGAGGGTGGCGACATCCGCGTCCGGCGAGCGCGCGAGGAACGGCTCCGACAGGACGATCAGCTCCGCGTCGAGCGCCTCGATCGCCGGCGCAAGCACGGAGGCGGCCACCTCGCGCGGGTCGATGCCGGCCGCCTGGCCGAGCGCGTACGGGGAGGGCAGCGTCACGAGCCGCGGTCCGTCGAGGTCGGCTACGGCGTCGGCGCCGAGCGGCTGTGACAGCCGCGGCGTACCCGTCGCGTGCGGCGCCCGGAAGAACGTGTTCGTGTCGAGGAAGCGCGTGAGGGCGCCCGCCTCCAGTCCCTCGCTCGCATCGACGAGCGGTCGGAAGATGTCCTGCCAGCCCAGCATGCCGTCTGAGAGGAGGTCGAAGCCGGCCTCGGACTCTGCGGCGACGAGCGTCTGGAGATCGGCGGCGCGCCGACGCTCGACGTCGGCGGCGGAGACGCGACCCCGGTCGAGATCGCGCGTCGCCTGGACGAGCGCGTCGGACCGCGGATAGATGCCTGGGGCGTACGCCTTCATTCCGACCTACGGGCGGCCCGCGACCGTCAGCTGGTTCTCGGCATGACGAACTCGCTCAACACGGGGTAACCCATGGTTCCCCCGTGGGCCCCCTCCTTTAGACACGCCCGGACACTCCCAACTGATTCTCAGCATGCCGAATCCGTTGCTCGAGCTGCCACCGGTCGGCCTCCGACGCGCCCGCCTCGACGCGCTCGAGCTCCGCCTTCGCATCCTCGAGCTGCTGCTGCGCGCGCTCCGTGTCGATCTCGCGCGCATCCACGGCGTCGTCGACGAGCGCGAGCGCGCGGTCCTGCTCTACCTTGAAGAACCCCGGGCCCGTTGCGAACTCGACGACGTTCCCCTCGGCGACGTACACGCGGGTCGACCCCGCCTTCAGCATCGCCACGAGCGGCGCGTGGCGCGCGAGGATGCCGATCTCGCCGGCGGCGCCGGGCACGACGATCATCTCGGCGAGGCCTTCGTACGCGGCGCCTTCCGGCGTCACGAGCGAGACCTCGAACTTCCTGCGCTCGTCGGCCACGAGCTAGCTGGCCGCGACCGGCTCGGCCTCGGCTTGCTCGGTCTCCTCGGCCTCCTCGGGCTCCTCTGCAGCCGCCGGGACGGTCACCGATCCCTGCGCCGCCTGGACGGCCTCCTCGATCGTGCCTACCATGTAGAAGGCCTGCTCGGGCAACTCGTCGTGCTTGCCCTCGACGATCTCGCGGAAGCCCTTGACGGTGTCCTCGAGCTTCACGTACACGCCCGGGCGCGCGGTGAACGCCTCGGCGACGTTCATCGGCTGCGAGAGGAAGCGCTCGATCTTCCGCGCCCTCGTGACGGTGAGCTTGTCCTCATCCGAGAGCTCGTCCATGCCGAGGATGGCGATGATGTCCTGGAGGTCCTTGTAGCGCTGGAGGATCTCCAGCACGCGCGTTGTCGTCTCGTAGTGGTCGTCGGAGATGACGCCGGGCTGCAGGGCCCGCGAGAAGCACTGGAGCGGGTCGATCGACGGATAGATGCCCTTCTCCGAGATAGGCCGCGAGAGCACGATGAACGCATCGAGGTGTGCGAACGTGCCGGCTGGCGCTGGGTCGGTCATGTCGTCAGCGGGGACGTAGACGGCCTGCACCGACGTGACCGAGCCGGTGGTCGTCGACGTGATGCGCTCCTGGAGCTCGCCCATCTCGCTCGCGAGCGTCGGTTGGTAGCCGACGGCGCTCGGCATGCGGCCGAGCAGCGCCGAGACCTCGGACCCCGCCTGGACGAAACGGAAGATGTTGTCGATGAAGAGCAGCACGTCCTGGCCCTGGTCGCGGAAGTACTCGGCCATCGTCAGGCCGGACAGGCCGACGCGAAGCCGCGCTCCCGGCGGCTCGTTCATCTGGCCGTAGACGAGGGCGACACGATCGATGACGCCCGACTCCTGCATCTCGAGCCAGAGGTCGTTGCCCTCGCGCGTTCGCTCCCCCACGCCGGCGAACACGGACACGCCTGCATGCTGCGTGGCGACGTTGTGGATGAGCTCCTGGATGAGGACCGTCTTGCCGAGCCCCGCGCCGCCGTAGAGGCCGATCTTGCCGCCTCGCACGAACGGCGCCGTGAGGTCGACCACCTTCATGCCCGTCTCGAAGACCTCGAGCTTCGGCGACAGGTCGGCGAAGTCGGGTGCGTCCCTGTGAATCGGCCAGCGCTCTGCGCCCTCGACCGGATCCGACTTGTCGATCTGCTCGCCGATGACGTTCCAGATGCGGCCGAGCGTCGCCGGACCGACCGGGACGCTGATGGCAGCGCCCGTGTCGACGGCATCGGCGCCGCGCGCCAACCCGTCCGTGGAATCCATCGCCACCGCGCGGACGCGGTCGTCACCAAGGTGCTGCTGCACCTCGGCGATGAGGTCGCGCGTCCCGCCGTCTGCGTCGGTCATGGAAATACGGAGCGCGCTCGTGATCTGAGGCAGGCTTTCGGGGAAGACGGCGTCGACGACGACGCCTCTGATCTCGACGATCTTGCCGACGTTCTCGCGGCCTTGCTCCTTGGCGGACATACGTCTCCTGGGTGTGCTTTCGAGGGAATCGGGCGCGGCGTCAGCGCTGCCACGCCGGTGCCCGCAGTCTATCGGAGCCTAACGTCATGTTGATCGCCACCTAACGCGCTCATGGGTACATTTTCGGAGTGATTCGCGCACTCGTTCTTGCCTGTGTAGCGGTCGTCGCCGCCGGCGTCGTCGCGAGTTGCGGCGGCGGCTCGGAGACGGTCTCCAAGGAGGAGTACGCGGAAGCCGTCGTCTCGGCGCGCGACCGCGTGGACTTCGCCCTGGCACAGATCACGCAAGGCACGGGGACGTTCGAGGAGCTCGTCGATCGCATGAATGGGGCCGCCGACCTC
>JBKJWA010000293.1:0-15470 GCA_046716705.1 Gaiellaceae bacterium | reverse complement strand
ATACGCGAGATGGCCGGGCGAGTGACCCGGCACGTGCGCGACCTCGAACGAGATGCCCGCCGCCTCGACGGTCTCCCCTCCGGCGAGCGTGTGCTCGGGCGTCCAGCCGCGGATGGCCACGCCCAGCTGGGTGTGGTAGTCGTTGGGACGCTCGATGACGTCCCGCTCCAGCTCCGGCGCATACACCGGCGCTCCCGTGCCTTCGGCGAGGTCGGCCACGCCACCGAGGTGGTCCCAGTGCGTATGCGTGATGAGGATCGCGACGCACGTCGTTCCCCTCCCGGCGAGCTCGAGCCGCAACTCCGCGGCGTTGCCGCCGGGATCGATGACGACGGCGTCGCGTGCAGCACTGTTCGCCCGCACGACGTAGCCGTTCGTCCCGATCGGGCCGAGCTCGTAGCGGTCGACGGCGAGCGCCACTACTTGGCCGAGGAGCCGCGCGCCTTCGCGGCTCGCTTCTGCGCCATCCTGAACATCAGCGAGTCCATGAAGTAGCTGAACGGGATGAAGAACACCATGAGCAGCGCGACGCTGAGCACCACCGATCCCGGCGTCGAGCCCTCCGGCTTGAGGAGGTAGAGAATGACGAACATCAGCGGGGAGAAGATGGCCGCCCGGCGGAGCGTCTTGCGCCACGACGGCGGGTCGACCGTCCTGCCGCGAGTCTGCACGGAGCTCTTCGCCGGAGCCTTGCCGTTCTTGCGGTCGGGCTCGGGCTCGTCGACCTCGACCTCGCGGCCCTCGCCGTCCACGTAGACGTACTCGTACTCGTGACGGCGCTCCTTTTGGCGCCGCCGTCGCTGCTTCTTCGTCGCCACCGTCCTAGCCTAGCGCGGTCCCGCCGACGATCACCTCGCTCACGAGCTCGCCGCCGAGGTGGTACGCGAGGTAGCGCCAGTCGGGAGCGTCGAGCAGCACGATGTCGGCGTCGAACCCGGGCGCGAGTCGCCCTTTCGTGGCGCCCCGGCCGAGGACGTGCGCGGCGTTGACGGTGCAGCCCGCGAGCGCCTGGGCCGGCGACAACCCGAGCTGGGTGCACGCGAGCGAGCAGACGAGCGGCAGGCTCTCGCAGAACGCGCTACCCGGGTTGAAGTCGGTCGCGAGCGCGACCGCCGCGCCGGCGTCGACGAGCGCTCGGGCTGGTGGTATCGGCCGGCCGAGGAACAGCGCGCTCGCGGGGAGCAGCACACCGGTCACGTCGCTCTCCGCGAGCGCTCGGACGCCGTCTGGTCCGGTCGCCTCGAGGTGGTCGACGGAGCGTGCGCCCAGCTCGATCGCGAGCGGGATCGCTCCAGCCTCCGTGAATTGGTCGCCGTGCAGCCGCAGCTCGAGACCGTGGTCGCGCGCCGCCTCGAGGTAGCGCCGGGCCTGGACGGCATCGAATGCGCCACGTTCGACGAACACGTCGGCCGCCTCGGCGATACCGGACGCCTCCGCCAGCACGTCGGCGATCAGCCAGTCGAGATACTCGTCGGCGTCGTCGTGCTCGGGCGGCACCGTATGAGCGCCGAGGAACGTCGGGACGCCGCCCTCGGCTGCGATCGCACGCAGCGATGCCAGCTCCGTCTCGCGGTCGAGCCCGTAACCCGACTTCGCCTCGAACGTCGTCGTGCCGTGGCGCAGCATCCAGCCGCGGTGACAGGCCACGGCGTCGCGCAGGCCGCTTTCGCCTGCTGCGCGCGTGGCCGAGACCGTCGCCAGGATCCCGCCGCCCGCAGCGTGCAGCTCCTCGTACGTCGCGCCGGCGGCGCGGAGCGAGAACTCCTCGACCCGGTCACCGGCAAAGCACGCGTGCGTGTGGCAGTCGACGAGGCCCGGGATCGCGCAGCGTCCTCGCGCGTCGATCTCTTCGACATCGCCGTCGATCGCCTCGAGATCCGGCATGCGACCGACGGACACGATCCGCGGCCCCTCGCAGAGCACGAACGCGTCATCGATGACCGTGACCTCGCCGAGCAAGGCCCTGCGCAGCGGCGCTGCGTCGCCGGCCGGCGACACGAGCTGGCCGATGTCGCGTAGGAGCAGGGGCTTCACGTGCCGGGCAGCATCGGCAGGTCGAGCTCGTGCTCGCGCGCGGCCGTGATCGCCTCGTCGTAGCCGGCGTCCACGTGGCGCATGACCCCTGTCCCGGGATCGGTCGTCAGCACGCGCTCGATGCGTTCGGCTGCGTCGTCCGTGCCGTCGGCGACGACGACCATGCCGGCATGGATCGCATTGCCGATGCCGACGCCGCCGCCATGGTGAACGCTCACCCACGTCGCCCCCGCAGCCGTGTTGAGGAGTGCGTTGAGGATGGGCCAGTCGGCGATCGCGTCGGAGCCGTCGCGCATCGCCTCGGTCTCGCGATACGGCGACGCTACGGAGCCGGCGTCGAGATGATCTCGCCCGATGACCACCGGCGCCCGCACGCGGCCCGACCGGACGAGATCGTTGATCGCAAGCCCCGCGCGGGCCCGATCGCCGTAGCCGAGCCAGCAGATCCGTGCCGGCAGCCCCTGGAAGGCCATCCGACCGGGCGCGAGCTCGAGCCACCGCTGGAGCACCGCGTCAGCCGGGAACGCGTCGCGCATCGCGTCGTCGATCATGGCGATGTCCGCCTCGTCTCCGGACAGGGCCACCCACCGAAACGGCCCGATCCCACGGCAGAACAGCGGCCGGATATAGGCCGGAACGAAGCCCGGGTATGTGAACGCGTCGTCTACGCCGGCTTCACGGGCCTCACCTCGGAGGTTGTTGCCATAATCGAAAACATAGCTGCCCTGCCGGACGTACTCGAGGAGCCCGCGGACGTGCTCGCCAATGGAAGCGCGCGCGCGCCGTAGGTACTCCTCGGGATCGGACGCCCTGAGCGCGGCCGCGTCCGAGACGCCGAGCCCCCGTGGCACGTACCCGGTGAGCGGATCGTGCGCGGCCGTCTGGTCTGTGACGAGATCGAAGTGCTCGCCGCGCCGAGCCAGCTCGGGGACGATGTCCGCCGCGTTGCCGAGTAGCCCGACTGACAGGCCTCGACCCTCGTCCGCCGCCGAGCGGACGAGCGCGACCGCCTCATCGATCGACTCGGTCGCCTCGTCGAGGTAGCGCGTCCGAAGCCGGCGCTCGATCCGCGACGGGTCGACCTCGACGCAGAGGATCGCGCCGCTGAGCAACGCAGCCGCCAGCGGCTGCGCGCCGCCCATCCCCCCGAGGCCGGCGGTGAGCACGGTGCGCCCGCGGAGGTCCTGCTGGCCGAAGTGCTGCTCGGCCGCGGCCGCGAACGTCTGGTACGTCCCCTGGAGGATTCCCTGGGTGCCGATGTAGATCCAGCTGCCGGCGGTCATCTGCCCGAACATCGTCAGCCCGGCCGCCTCCAGCCGGCGGAACTCGTCCCACGTCGCCCAACGGGGAACGAGCATCGCGTTCGAGATCAGCACTCGCGGCGCGTGAGCGTGCGTCCGGAAGACGCCGACCGGCTTGCCGCTCTGGACGAGCATCGTCTCGTCGTCCCCCAGCCGCAGCAGCGTCCGGACTAGCCCCTTCAGGCTGTCGTGATCGCGCGCCGCCTTGCCGGAGCCGCCGTAGACGACGAGCGACTCCGGGTGCTCGGCGACCTCCGGATCGAGGTTGTTGAGCAGCATCCGCAGTGGCGCTTCCGTCTGCCACGACCGCGCGTGCAACTCCGTCCCACGCGGCGCGCGAATGCCCGTCAGGTCGCCGCAGAGCGCCTCGACGAGAGCGTCGACCGACCCGGCGACGGTCATGCGAGCATCCCGACCTCGTCTGCGACCGCAGCTGCGAGCGAGCCGTCGCGAATCGCCGCGGCGACGGCCTCGATGTCGCCGGACAAGGAGCGGTCGTCCTCGAGCCGGGGCGAGAGCGAGCGCACGAACCGCCGGGTGGCCGCGACGCCGGCCCCGGGCTCGAGCGGCGCGTGAAACTCGACGGCCTGCGCGCCCGCCAGCAACTCGATCGCGAGCACGCTTTCAACGTTCGCGAGCACCTGCCACGCCTTCAGCCCCGCCGCGTTCCCCATCGACACATGATCCTCCTGGCCGGCGCTCGTGGGGATCGAGTCGACACTCGCCGGATGCGCGAGCACCTTGTTCTCCGAAACGAGCGCCGCCGACACGTACTGGGGGATCATGAACCCGGAGTTGAGCCCGCCCTCCACCGTGAGGAAGGCGGGCAACCCGTCGGAGAGTGTGGGATTGACCATCCGCTCGGTGCGTCGCTCGGAGATCGACGCGAGCTCGGCCACGGCCATCGCGAGCGAGTCGAGCGCGAACGCGACGGGCTCGCCGTGGAAGTTCCCGTTGGAGACGAGCATGTCGTCGTCGACGAGGACGAGCGGATTGTCGGTCGCTGCATTCAGCTCGATTGAGACGACGTAGTCGACGTAATCGAGCAAGTCGCGCACCGCGCCGTGCACCTGCGGCGCGCAGCGGAGCGAATACGGATCCTGAACCTTGTCGCACCAGCGGTGCGCCTCGATGATCGCGGAGCCCGCCAGCAGCTGGAGGAGGTTTGCGGCCGACGCTTGCTGGCCGCGGAACGGGCGCAGCGCGTGGATCTGCGGCAGGAAGCTCGTGCGGGTGCCGTTGAGCGCCTCGACGGACATCGCGCACGCGAGGTCGGCAGCTACCTGGAGCCTTCGGGCACGGACGAGGCCGAGCGCACCGACGGCCGCCATGAACTGCGTGCCGTTCACGAGCGACAGTCCCTCTTTCGCGTGCAGCACGATCGGCTCGAGGCCAACGGCGGACAGCGCCTCGCCGCCGGGCAGCAACCGCCCTTCGACCCAGGCCTCACCTTCGCCGACGAGGGGCAGCGCAAGGTGGGCCAGAGCCGCGAGGACACCGCGCGCGCCGACCGAGCCGCGGCCCGGCACGACCGGTAGCACGCCACGGTTCAGGCACTCGGTCAGCAGCTCCACGAGCTCCACCCTGGCGCCGGAGTTGCCCTTCGCCAGCGCGTTCGCTCGCAGAAGCATCGCCGCGCGCACGACCTCCGGCGGATACGGCGCCCCCACCCCGCACGCATGGCTGCGGAGGAGGCGGAGCTGGAGCTCCTCGGTCTGGTCGGCCGGGATGGACTGCGACACGAACCGCCCGAAGCCGGTGTTGATGCCATATGTGTGTTCGCGCTCGCCGTGCGCCGCCCGTGTCACGACGTCGCGGGCCGCGCGCATACGACTTCGCGCCGCGTCGGCGAGCGCGGCGTGCGTGCCGTCCACGGCACACGCCCAGACATCGTCGACCGTGAGCCCGTCGCCGGTGAGGACTAGCTCGGCCACGAGGCGAGTCTATTCTCGAGCAACTGCGACTCGTCCAGGCTCTCGAGGCGGAGCGCTGCCGCCCCCGGCTGAGCGGCGCTTGCGGGCATGAGCCCGACGAGCTCGGAGCCGGCCACGTCGACGCCGCGAGCCGCTGCCTCGGCAGCGATGCGCGCCACGATCTCGTCGAGCGGCGACGCCTCCCAGTCCTCGACGTTCATCGACACCTGGACGAGGTCACGGCCGGCGAGCGAAAAGCCGAGCGCACGGACGCCGCGGAAGCCGCCGCCCGTCTCGCGGACGACGGCGGCGATCGACCGCGCGGCCGAGAGATCATCTGTCGCGAGATTGACGTTGAAGGCGATGAGCGGCCGGCGGGCGCCGACGAGGACGCAGCCGGCGGTGGGATCGAGCCGTGCGGGGCCGCGGTCGGGGGTGAGCTCCCCGGCGTCGATTCGGCGCTGGAGCTCCGCGGGGCCGCCACGCCGGAGCAGCGCGGGCCGCACGCCCGGCGCCGCGTCGCCGTAGAGGAACACCGGCAGGCCGAGCTCGTCTCCAACCCGCTCGGCGAGCGTCAGCGCGCCGCGCGTCGCCTCCGCGATCTGGTCCCGCCAGACGGCGACCACCGGCACGACGTCTGCCGCGCCGACGCGCGGATGCACGCACTCGTGGCGGCGGAGATCGACTCGGTCGCGCGCGCACGCGATGCCCTCCACGAGCGCGTCGACGAGCTGTGCCTCGGATCCAGCGATCGTGAAGACCGACCGGTGGTGGTCAGGATCGGCGTGGACGTCGAGGACCTGCGCATGCCGGCCGAGCGCGTCAGCGAGAGCCGCGAGCGTCTCCGCCGAGCGGCCCTCGGAGAAGTACGGCACGGCGACGAGCGGACGGGCCACCGGCGTACTGTAGGAGGACGTGAGATACCGCTCGCTCTCCGCGCTTCAGCGCGATAACCGGCGCTGCCGCGCGTGCATCGAAGCGGGCTATCCCGTGGAGTCGCTGCCCGTCTTCGAAGGGAGCAGCGAGCACCGGGCCTACATCTACGGTCAGGCGCCCGGCCCCGTCGAAGGCGCGGAGCTGCGCCCCTGGCGCGGACGAGCCGGCCGCACCCTCCGCGCGTGGCTGGGGATGGACGAGGTCACGTTCTACGCGACGTTCTACTGCGCTTCCGTCACTCGCTGCGACCCGGGCCGATCGCCGTCGGGCAGGGGCGATCGATTGCCGACGGCCAGGTAGCAGGAGCTCTGCGCGTCGTGGCGCGAGGAAGAGCTCCGGCTGCTCCGGCCCACCCTCGTCGTCACCGTCGGCGGGCTCGCTGCGCGGCGGCTGCTCGGCCTCCGGCGACTGACGGACGCTATCGGCGGGCAGTTCGAGCTCGACGACGTCACGGCGATCCCGCTCCCGCATCCGTCGGGAGCGTCGGGTTGGCTAAACGATCGCGCGAACCGCGCGCGTCTCGAGCGGGCGGTCGCGCTCGTGCTGGCCGAGCTTCCTCAGCCCTCGCGCGGCTTGTAGGCCCCTGGGGGCGAGCCGACCGCGATGACCTTGAGCCCGTCATCGCCGGCGAGGATCTTCCGCTTCGACGCCGCGTCGACCCAAACGTAGCGCCCCGGCTTGAGCTCGACGTCCTCGCCGTCGACGACGATCTTCCCCGACCCTTCGAGGACGTAGAAGACCTCTTCCTGTCCGTCCTCGGAGTGGTCGTGATCCGGATAGCCGTCTGCGTTCGGCGGGAACTCTTCCTGGTTGATGCCAAAAGCCGTCAGGCCGAGCTCGCGACGAATCGGACGGAAGACACCGTGCATGAGCTCCACCTCGGCCGCGTCACACATCTTGTAGCCCATCTCTCCTCCTCAGCTTCGGACGGCATATAGCCGCCATTCTCCCGGAACGCCCTTGAGCTCGGCCGTCCCGCGTTCGTCGAACTCGATGCCCGAGCCGGCCACGAGGTCCTTCACGGTGTTCGAGACGAGCACTTCGCCCGGTTCCGCGCGCGCCGATACTCGGGCACCGATGTGGACGGCGATCCCGCGCGGACGCTCCTCGGCCAGCTCCACCTCACCCGTGTGGAGGCCGGCGCGGATGTCGATGCCAAGCTCGCGCACGGAGTTGGCGATTGCGCAAGCGCACTGGATCGCGCGCGCCGGCCCGTCGAACGTCGCGAAGAAGCCGTCGCCCGCGGTGTCGATCTCCCGCCCCCGAAAGCGCACCAGCTGAGACCGCACGAGACCGTGGTGGCGTTCGACAAGGTCGTGCCACTCGCGGTCGCCGAGCTCGACAGCCTTCTCGGTCGAGCCGACGATGTCCGTAAAGAGGACGGTCGCGAGCACGCGGTCGATCTCCGTCTGCTCCCACGCTCGCTCGTCCCAGACCCGGCCCAGGAACTCAGCGATCGGTCCGACGATCTGGTCGGGGTCGACGAAGGGCGCGTGGTCCTCGCCGGGCAGCTCGACGAGCTCGGCGCCGGGAATGCGCAGCGCCATGTAGCGGCTGTTGTCGATCGAGACCGAATCGCCAGTGCGGTGAACGAACCGCGTCGGTACGCGGATCGTCGGGAGCACGTGCCTGATGTCGATCTCCATGTTCATCCGCCCAAGCTGGCCGACCGCGGAGGGACTCGTACTCTGGCGCGCGAACCGGGCAAAGAACTCGAGAGCCTCCTCGTTGCCAGCGAGGCTCGGCGCAAGCCACGAGATCGTGCGCTCGCTCTCAGCAGGAGTGCCGAACGCCTGCTCGCGCTCGCGAATGAGCTCCAGCAGCTCCTCGCGCTGCGGGGCATCTGGGTAATCCGGCGCCCACGTCGCGCGTGGCGCCGACGATCCATAGAGCACAGCCGCCGTCGTCCGCTCCGGGTACGTAGCCGCGAACAGGAGTGACATCGGCACACCTTCGGAGACGCCTAGCAGCGCCGCGCGCTCCGAGCCCGCCGCGTCCATGACAGCCCGCACGTCGTCCATGCGCGTCTCGAGCTGCGCGATTCCGGTAGCGCGGTCGGACAGCCCGGTCCCACGCTTGTCGAACACGATTAGCCGCCCGAGCTCCGCCAGCAGCTCGTAGAGGTGCGCCCAATCAGGCCATCCCCAGGCGAGCTCAACGTTGGAGATGGAGCCTGGCACGAACACGATGTCGTGGTCGCCGTCGCCGACGACCTGGTACGCGATCGACACGTCGCCTGACTTCGCGTATCGCGTCTCCGGTGGCACGGCCGTAGTCTGACAAGTGGGCGGGCGACTAGATTTCGAAGGTGCCCGACGTACCGCGCCATCGCACGACGTTCCGCCGCCTGCTCGGATTCCTGCGGCCGTACAAGTGGTCGCTCGTCGTGTCGTCGTTGCTCGCGATCGGCTCGCAGCTGGCGGCAATCGCCATCACGTTCTTCATCCGGGCGGCGATCAACGGGCCGCTGACGGAGGGGACGCTCGACGGGCTCTGGCTCATCGTCGCGCTCGTTATCGGCGTCGGCATCGCGAAGTCGGCGCTCATGCTGGGGCGGCGGCTGATCGCAGGCAGGCAGGCGCTCGGCGTCGAGTTCGACATGCGCAATGCCCTCTACGGGAAGCTCGTACGGCAGTCGTTCGGCTACTTCGACCGTAACCAGACCGGCCAGCTCATGTCGCGTGCGACCGTCGACCTCCAGTCGGTCCGCTTCTTCCTCGGCTACGGGCTGATCTTCTTCTTCCAGCACGTCGTCACGGTCGTCGTCGTGACGTCGGTGCTGTTCATCGTCAACTGGAAGCTCGCCTTCGTCGCGCTCTGGATCATGCCGGTGCTCATCGCGCTCGCCTACCGCTACAGCCACGTGTCGCACCCGGTGCTGCGCGAGGTGCAGCAGAAGATGGCGGACGTGGCGACGGTGTCCGAGGAGAACATCGTCGGCGTCCACGTGGTGAAGTCGTTCGCCCAGGAGGAACGCGAGCGCGACCGGTTCGCCGAGTCGTCGGAGGCGGTGTTCCGCCAGACGGTGAAGGCGAACAAGCAGCGCTCGATCTACGTGCCGATGATGGCCTTCCTGCCGCTGCTCGCACAGGCGGCGGTGCTGCTCGTCGGTGGCCGCATGGTGGTGTCGGGGTCGCTCTCGATCGGGGCGTTCATCCAGTTCAACGTCCTCGTGCTCATGCTCGTGATGCCGCTGCGCATGCTCGGCATGTGGATCGGCCAGGCGCAGCGCGCGACGGCATCGGGCGAACGGATCTTCCAGGTCATGGACGAGCCCGAGGACATCGTCAACGCGCCGTCGGCGAGTGAGCTGCCGGCCGGTCGCGGGCTCGTGCGCTTCGAAGGCGTGAGCTTCGGCTACGACCCGGAACGGCCGGTGTTGCACGAGATCGACCTCGAGCTCGAGCCAGGCCGTACCGTCGCGCTCATCGGCCACACCGGCTCCGGCAAGACGTCGCTCGCGTCGCTGGTGCCGCGCTTCTACGACGTGACGGGAGGACGCGTAACCGTGGACGGCGTCGACGTCCGCGACGTGCGCCTCGACTCGCTGCGCGCCGCGATCGGCGTCATCGGGCAAGACCCGTTCCTCTTCTCGGCGACGGTCCGCGAGAACATCGCGTTCGGACGGCCGGACGCGACCGAGGACGAGATCGTCGCCGCCTCGCGCGCAGCCCAGGCGCACGAGTTCATCGAGCGGCTACCCCAGGGCTACGACACGCTCGTAGGTGAGCGCGGGATCACGCTCTCCGGCGGGCAGCGCCAGCGGGTGGCGATCGCGCGCGCGCTCGCGATCGACCCCCGCATCCTCATCCTCGACGACGCGACAGCTTCGGTGGATGCGACGACCGAGGCTCGGATCCGCCTCGGCCTCCGCGAGGCGATGAAGGGCCGGACGACGATCATCATCGCCCACCGGCTGTCGACGATCTCACTCGCCGACGAGATCATCGTCCTCGACGGAGGCCGCGTCGCCGCGCGCGGCACGCACGAGGCGCTCATCGACGACAGCCCCGTCTACCGTGAGATGTACGAGCACGGGCTGCTCGAGGCGGAGTTCGCGGCCCGCGTGGAGGCCACCGCATGAGGGTCTGGCAACCCGGCTCCCACCTCACCGTCGAGCGCGGGCAGACACCGGCCGCGGGTCACTCCTGGCGCAGAACGCGCCGCCGCCTCGCAGCTCTGGCGCGACTCGCTGCGCCGTACAAGGGCCGCGTCGCGCTCGCGCTCGGCTTCCTCCTGCTCGCGACGCTCGCCGCCCTCGCGCCGCCATACCTCGCGAAGCTCGCCATCGACGACGGCATCGCCGGCGGCGATCTCACGGCGCTCGGGTGGATCGTCGGCGCGTTCGTCGTCGCTGGCCTCGTCTACCTGGGAGCGAGCGCCGCGCAGACGTATTTCACGGGCTGGACGGGAGAGCGGGTGCTCGCCGATCTCCGCAACGGCCTCTTCCGCCATCTCCAGCGCCTCTCGCTCGGCTACTACGAGCGCAACCGCGCCGGCGTCATCATCAGCAGGCTGACGAACGACATCGATGCGCTCGACCAGTTGGTGACCGAGGGCGTCACGTCACTGCTCAAGAACACGCTGCTACTGCTCGGCTCGATCATCATTCTGTTCACGCTCGACTGGCGCCTCGCGCTCGCCACGCTGATCGTGATGCCCGCGCTCATCGTCGCGACCGCGATGTTCCGCTCCCGCTCGACGATCGCCTACCGAGCGGTACGCGAACGCCTCGGTCTCGTGACGGCGACGCTCGCCGAGGACATCGCCGGCATGCGCGTCCTCCAGTCGTTCACCCGTGAGGAACCGGCGACGACGAACTTCCAGCAGGTCAACGCGAACTACCGCCAGGCGAACCACCGCACGGTCGTGCTCAGCGGCGTGTACTTCCCGACCGTCGACTTCCTCTCCACGCTGGCGACCGCGATCGTGCTCGGCTTCGGGGGTTACCTCGTGTCGGGCGGTGACATGACCATCGGCACGCTGTTCGCCTTCATCGGCTACCTCGCGAACTTCTTCGACCCGGTGCAGGACCTGTCGCAGTTCTACAACACGTACCTGTCGGCAACGGCGGCGCTCGACAAGATCATGGAGGTGCTCGAGGAGGAGCCCGAGGTCGTGGACGCCCCGGGCGCGCAGGCGCTGCCACACATCAAGGGACATGTCCGCTTCGAGCAGGTCCGCTTCGGCTACGGCGACGGGCCGGAGGTGATCCACGGCCTCGACCTCGACGTTCCGCCGGGGACGACGGTTGCGCTCGTCGGTCACACCGGCGCGGGCAAGTCGACGATCGCGAAGCTCCTCGCGCGCTTCTACGACCCGCGAGAAGGCCGAATCACGATCGACGGCCACGACATCAGCCGGGTGACGCAGGCGTCGCTCCGCTCACAGCTCGGGATCGTGCCCCAGGAGGGGTTCCTCTTCGCCGGCACGCTGCGCGAGAACATCGCGTTCGCGCGGCCGGACGCCTCGCCGGAGGACGTGATCGCTGCCGCGCAGGCCGTCGGCGCCGACGCGTTCGCCCGCGAGCTGGAGGACGGCTACGAGACACAGCTCGGCGAGCGCGGCGTGCGCCTCTCGCTCGGCCAGCGGCAACTCGTCGCGTTCGCGCGCGCGCTGCTCGCCGACCCGCGCATCCTCATCCTCGACGAGGCGACGTCCTCCGTCGACGTCGGCACGGAGCAGAAGATCGAGCACGCACTCCGCCGGCTGCTCGTCGGCCGGACAGCGTTCATCATCGCGCACCGGCTGTCGACGATTCGCGGCGCGGACTGCATCGTCGTGCTCGAGCACGGGCGTGTCGTGGAGCAGGGGACCCACCAGGAGCTGCTCGCGCGGCGGGGGCTCAATACGTCGCTCTACGGCGACAGGGCGGCGGTGGCGTAGTCGGTCCGGTCGGCGACGACGCCGTGGGAACCAGCGAACGCGTCGAAGGTCCCGAACGCCGGTAGCCGCGCGCGGCGGCCGTCGATCGACAGCTCGACGTTGGAGGCGGCGCCGAACCGGATCCACAGCCGCTTCGACCTGAGGCGAACGGTCTCCCCGAGCGGCAGCACGCCGTCGTAGAGCGTGCGGCCGCGGATCGACCCCGCACGGATCAGGAGCCACGAGTCGCCGCGCACCGCCGTGATGACGAACGTGGACTTCGGCTTCGAGACGGCTGGCGGAGCGGCGACCACCGGCGCAGGAGGCCTCGCCACCGGCGCTGATGCCCCCTTTACCTCGACCGTCACGAGCTCGGGCTCTGTCACGCCGGTCGCCTGGTCCCAGCCGACGGCGTAGAAGAGCACGATCACGCTGACAACCGCGCTTCCGGTCAGGACGATGCCCCACTCGAACGTGCCCAGCGGCTTGACCACCCCCGGGCATTCGCCGGGGGCGGGCTGTTCCCTACGCGTCGTCGCGCAGCACGTCGCCCGGCCACTCCTGGACGAGGTCCGAAGCGGGCAGGCCAAGGCGCTGGAGCACGCGCCCCACGGTGTCGTCGACGATGTCGGAGACGGTCTCGGGACGGGTGTAGAACGCCGGCACGGGCGGCATCACGACGCCGCCGATCTCGCTCAGCTGCGCCGCGAGCCGCAGGTGCCCCAAATGGAGAGGCGTCTCGCGCAGCACGGCCACGAGCGGACGTCCTTCCTTGAGCGCGACGTCGCCGGCCCGCGTGATGAGGTTGTCCGAGGCGGACAGGGCGAGTGCGGACAGCGTCCGAACCGAGCACGGGCAGACGACCATGCCCAGCGTCGCGAAGGAGCCGCTGGCGAGGGGGGCGCCGATGTCGCGATAGCCGTAGACCGCGTCCGCGAGCTCCTCTACCTGCGCGGCCGCGTGGTCCGTCTCGTGGACGAGCGTCCGCCGGCCCGCGGGGCTGATGACGAGGTGCGTCTCGATCCCGTCGCGCTCGCGGAGCAGCTCGAGCAGCCGGATACCGTAGATCGATCCCGAGGCGCCCGTGATGGCGACGACGAGCCTGCCGTGCTCTTCCATGCCCGGATTATGCGCGTACGCTGTGCGTGTGCCCGATCAGCAGGAGCCCGAAGAGCTGATCATCGACGAAGCGCCGCCGCCGGCCGAGCTCGAGCGGGAGGCCCGCATGACGCCGGCGCAGGCGGTCGCGATGATGCGGATCCGCGTGCCCGCCCGCGGCAACCGGAAGCTGCGGTCGATCCTCGATCGCGTGAACGACGACACGGAGCTGAAGGCGCTCTGGCACGTCTCGAACGTCAACGCCATCGCGAGGCTCCAGATCAACGACCACTCCTGGGTGCACATCCAAATCGTCGCGAACATCGCCCTGAAGCTCCTGCGCCAGCTCACGAAGCACGGCGTGGAGCCGTCGCTCGTCGCGGACTACGGCTTCGAGAGGGAGGACTCGGAGATCGCCGTGCTGCTCGGCGCGTTCCTCCACGACACAGGCATGTCCATACACCGCGACAACCACGAGGACTTCAGCCTTTTCCTTGCCGCGCGCAAGGGGCGCGAGCTGCTGGAGCCGGCCTACGAGGAGCCGGAGTTGACGGTGATGGTGTCGGAGGTGCTGCACGTGATCACGAGCCACCGCTCGTCGGGCAGGCCGCTGACGCTCGAGGCGGGCGTGCTTCGCGTCGCCGACGCGCTCGACATGGCCCAGGGGCGCTCGCGCATTCCCTTCGCCGCCGGGCAGGTCTCCATCCATTCGCTCTCGGCGGCGGCGATCGACAGCGTCGCCATCCTCGACGGGGAGGAGCGGCCGATCAAGATCGAGATCACGATGAACAACTCCGCCGGCGTGTACCAGATCGACGGCCTCCTCAAGGAGAAGCTGCGCGGCTCCGGGCTCGAGCCGTACGTCGAGGTGATCGCGCACATCGACACGGAGGCCGAGAAGCGCCTCGTGCCCATCTACCGGCTCGAGACGTGAAAAGGCTGCGGGGCTAGGATTCGAACCTAGATACCACGGTCCAGAGCCGTGTGTCCTGCCGTTAGACGACCCCGCAACGGCAGCCCATTCTAGCTTCAGTATGCGTCGAGATCGGCTTGCCGGCGGCCGTTGCGAGCTCGGCGTCGGCGCGAATGCTACGCCGCGATCACTCTGCGAGGTAGCGCTTCAGCTCGTCGAGCAGCGGCCGGGACGGCTCGTAGCCCTCACGTGCGAGTGCGGCCTCCAGATCGGCGACGAGCGCCGCCTGGAACTGTGCGTCGGCCTCGGCTCGAGCGACGATCTCGTCCATCGTCCGCCGCGCAGGAGGAAGCTCCTGCGCGGCCTGCACCCATCCACGCGGCGCAGGCCGCAGGAGCCGGAGGAGCAGAGCGATGCGCTCTTCGTGAAACGCGCTCGTCATCTATCTCCTAGACAGGTGGGCGGGGTCATTTCTTCCCCTCCAGCCCCTCGCGCAGCTGATGCAGGCAGCGAGAGATGCGGCTCGCGATCGTCCCCGACGGAAGATCGAGCTCGCCGGAGATCGTGCGGTAGCTCTCGTCGCGGGCGAAGAAGCGGTCGAGCATCTCCTGGCACGGCTCCGACAGCTCCGCGAGCGCCTCGCGCACGACGAACGCCTCCTCGACCTCGTCAAGCGTGCGCTCCCGGTCGTCCGGCTCGATATCGGCGACGGGGTGCGTGCGGCCTGACGCCGCCAGCGAGTCGAGGCACAGGCGGCGCGTGAGCTGCCCGATCCACGGGCGCAACGCGCTGTCGTCGCGCAACGTGTCGAGACGGGTGTAGACGCGTGTGAAGACCTCCTGGAAGACGTCCTCGGCGTCGGCCGGCGACAGCCTGAAGCCCTTCGTGCAGATCGCGTAGACGTAGCGCGAGAAGCGTTCGACGAGCTCGTTCCACGCATCGGGGTCGCCTGCGCGGCAGCGCTGAACGAGCTCGGCGTCCGTGAGTGCCAGTGCCACTGTGCTCATGAAACACCCATCAACCGGCGTAGTCGAGAGCACGCGCCGCCGCGTCCGCCGCAATCTGCTCGCTCGCTTGTGCCCGCACGAGCCGGCCGTCGCCTTCGGAGACCGTGAGGTTGACGGCGACGAGGTGCGCTGCCGCTCGCGCACCACCTGCAGCGAGCACTGCCGCGGCGGCCGCGTCGGCGCGATACGTCCCCTCCCCCAACTGCGCTGCGAGCGCCGCCAGTGTCGCAGTGTCGGCGGCCGCCTCCGCGATCTCGAGCGGAACGGCGCACGACAGGTCGAGCTTCGCCTCCAGCTCGCCGTTCGCCGGCGGTGCGTCCGCGCGCGCGGCGTCGAGCGCCGCGAGTGCCTGGTGCCACACCCGCGCGTCGGCGAGCGCGAGCGGCGCGGCACGGGCCTGGAG
>JBKJWA010000292.1:0-15051 GCA_046716705.1 Gaiellaceae bacterium | reverse complement strand
CGGGCGACAGAAGCGCCGACAGGAGTAACGAGATGAAGCCAGAGCGACGACAATCTTGGCGTTAGCACTGGTACCTCGAGGATCCACGGCCGCCGGCCGCGCAGGACAGCGATCCGCTCCATCATCTGGCGGTAGGTCATCACCTCGGGCCCGCCGGCATCGAAGCTCTCTCCGACCGCAGCCTGATTGCCGCACACACCGGCGAGATAGCGGCTCACGTCAGCGAGCGCGATCGGCTGAGTGGGCGTCGAGACCCAGCTCGGGGTGATCATCGCCGGAAGGCGGTCGACGAGGGCGACGATCGTCTCGAAGGCGGCGCTCCCCCTCCCCACGATCATCGCGGCGCGCAGCGTTGTAACCGGGACCGCTCCGGCGGAGAGGCGCTCCCCCGTCTCGCGCCGGCTTCGCAGATGAGGTGACGCGGTGGGGTCGTCGTCGCCGAGTCCGCCGAGATAGACGATCTGCCTCACACGCGCCAGCTCGCACGCCGCCGCGACATTCTCCGCGGCTACTCGATCCTGCAGCTCGAAGTCACGCCTGCCGAGAGAGTGGACAAGGTAGTAGACGACCTCTGCCCCCTCGATGGCTCGGGCGACGTCATCGGCGGAGTTCGCGTCGCCCTCGACCCAAAGTACGCCTTGCCCCGTTGCGTGCGGGGAGCGCGAAACGGCGACGAGCTCATGGTCGGCCACAAGAAGCGGGAGAAGCGCGCTCCCGACGACGCCGGTCGCGCCAAAGACCGTGACCTTCACATGCCTGCCCTTGACGCGAGTAGCAGGGCCAGGGCTAACACGCTCACAAGGACTACGACGCCAGCACGCATCGCCCGCCGATCATCTCACGGCGTACGACGGCAGTCCACCTGGTATGACCGGCCTTGATCGTGCGGGCTCGTTTACGGGGCCCTCATCCGGGTACTGCTGGCACATCCCAAGAAGAGGTCTCCCTCGCTCACAAGGTCTACGACGCCAGCACGCATCGCCCGCCGATCCTAGGAGGGTCTGGCGAACGAGCGCGGCAAGATCGTCGAGCTCCCTGCCGCCGACCTCTTCGGCCGCCTCGAGCGAGACGGGCTCGTCAGGCTAGGACAGACACGCCCGCGCCGCGTGGCGACGTTGCTCTTCGACCGTTTCGAGCTGGGCGGTGGCTCGGTTGATCAATGCGTCCAAGCGCTCGGGATCGGTGGTGACGTCCGCCTCGCGCAAACTGATCCACAGTGCCCGCTTGCCGGTAATGCCCACGACGAGCATCTCCAGATCCATCAGCTCTGTCGACCCGCTTCCGGCAAACGGGCTACTGCTCTTTACGCGTGCCACCTGCTCGGCGACGCGAGCGAGAGCATCCTTCGTCCTGCTCGGCTTGATCCCGAGCTCCCGCATCAGTTGCTCGAGCGAGCCGAGATCGCCCTCGATTGCTGCAGCCACCGCGCGAAGCTGGGATTCGGGGGCCGCGCGGGACGCGACCCTCTGACTCAGCCGCACACCGGCGCCGCCGGCCGCGTGGTGGTCGCGGAGATAGGTGGCGAGCGCGCTCATACGTCTCACCTTCCCCGTTCTCGCGCGCTTGCAACACGAGACACCGCTCTCGAGCTAGCTCCCTCGCTCGCAAAGAGCAAATCGGCATCTTCACCCCGTAGCTCAGTGGATAGACCGGTCGCTTCCTTATGCCCGTGGTCGCCTGATGCAACTGAACGCCGCCGTCTTACGGCGGCGGCACGGGTTCGGATCCCGACGGGTCCCTCTATTCGGTGCAACCGCTAGCCGCCAACTTCCACCCCCGGCGGAACGCGACGAGGCTTACTTCCTTGTCTGGACGGTGTCACGCACCGGCCGGTGCCAGGTCTTGCATTCAAGCGCGGCGGCTGGGACCTCTGGCGCCTACCAGTTCTGTATCCCGTGCCGATTGCGGGACCTGACACTGGAATCCCCTGACACTCGAATCCCGCGCCCAAGACCCCTCAGCGTGCCTTAGGCGTCAGAGATGGCCGCGCATAGGTCGGTCACAGCACCGTCGGCGGAGAACGACGTGATGCCGTGTCGATCTCCGCTGTGTACGTCACGTGGCCCCGGAAGCCATACAACGCGCCACTTGCGCCGACTTCGCCGAAAGGCCCCTCGTCCCCTGGCCAGAATGAGATCCAGACTCTCCCCGGAATGTTGGCATGAACTTCGTTGGCCAGCGCGTCGGCCACGAAGATCCCATGAGGTGATGAGTGCCAGACCACAGACAAATCCGGGCCGTCGTTCGCTAGACGCTGAGCGCTGTTGCTCGTTGCAGGAGCGCGTCTGTCTCGTCGAGCGCGGGGGCTGCGCCCAGTCGGGCGAAGAGATCGCAGGCCGCTCCGAGCGACCTACGCCGCCGCAACGCGATCGCCCCGCCTCACTGCGCCCCCGCGCACCACGGAGGCGTAGACGCCGACGTTCGCGCTGTTGTGCTGCGCGGCCGCACGCAGGATCCCGGGATCCTTCGGCAGGTCGTACTGAGGCAGCGTCGTCATGACGCAGCGTGGGCACGGCTTCACGACGCTGAGGCGGACGTCGTCCCCCAGGGCAAGGGTGCGACCGACCCAGTCATTCTCGACGAAGCCGCCGCTTTCCGTCGCGACGACAACATTCGGACGGAAGCGCCTGGTCTCGAAGCGGCCGCCGGGGTAGAGCTGGCGCAGGCGGTCGATCGAGCCGGTCGTAAGCACGTGGACCACCGCGGCGTCGAAGAAGGTGCCCTCGGGCATCGCTTCGTCGGTGACGGTGTCGCGGTAGTCGAGACCTTCAATGTCGGGCCAGTACTCCTCGAGGCTCGGCTCCTCCGGCGCGCTCGCGGAGAATGTGACCTCGCGGCCGAAGGCGCGCGACAGGATGTCATCGAGGTCGTCCTGCTCGTTCGTCACCGCGGTACCGTCGGGCAACGTGATTCGAACCGGAGGGAACCCGTTTCCGCCCGGCGGCGCGACGTATGCGGCGCGGAAGTCGAACAGCCCCGCCCACTTGCGCGGTTCTTTCGCACTCGCCACCTTGTCAGTCTCCTTGTCGACGAGGGCGAACGCGCGGTCGCCGAGGAGACCGCGTTCGGTGACGAGGGACAGATTCAGCTCCTCGCCCATCATCGACTTCACGGGATAACGCCAGAGCGACGCGATCGTGCCGACGTCAGCTGTTGCCATTCGAACCTCACCTCCAGGACGGTGCGCGATTCATGCGGATCCTAACGAGCTAGCCGTGCCGCTGCTAACGTCGGCTGCCCCGAATCTTGAGCGCTGGGTCGCGTCGACCGCCTCCGCGCGCTGGTCGGTTTGAAGTGGGCCCGCCTGGACTCGAACCAGGGACCGACGGATTATGAGTTGAGCGCCGGCGTCTCGGTCGGTCTCGGCCCATCTGGACATTTCGCCGCTATTGAGCGAAATCACGCCCGCGGCGGGCTAACTCATCTCGTGTCATCTCGGCCGGTCTCGTTGCCACCTTGTTGCCACGCCCGAGGGCGCGCGCAGGCTGCTGTCGCTGGGCGCTAGGACTTGCCGATGACGAGCCTCTGCGTCTGAGCCGCGTGCCAGTCGAGGCCCATCGCCTCGAATCGATCAATCGCCTCCCTGAGCAGCTTGTCGTCCTCGCGGGCCACGCCGAGTGCGCGCAGCGCGAACGGCTCGACGTACGTGCCCGGCCGGATCAGTGGCGGCGCCTCTTGCTCGATTTCGTCGAATCGGCCCAGAGCGGCCAGCGCATTGAGGCGGCTAATGAAGCTCTGGTAGCGGACGTCACGAATGGGGAATGTCCACTCGTCCAACATCCTCTCGACCAGGGCCAGATCGCCACGCGTCAGCGCCAGCTCCACGCGATAGATGTCGAAGAACTTGTCATAGCCCTCCATGCCGACGTCGTTCGCCGACTCCTCGAGGCGCCGCGACTCTCGATCGTCACCGCGGATGGCAGCCGCGAGGGCGCACGCAAGCAGGGAGGTGACATTGACGCCGCAGGGAGTGTCGACGTTGGCGGCGACGGCGTCCTCAGCACGCTCTGTAAGCACGGCGACGGCGTCCCACCGGCCGGACAGGCGCTCCGCTTCGATGAGCAGCCCCGCCGCGTGCACGCGGTGGTGGGCGCTGAGCGTCGCCGTCAACCCGTCATGCGCACGCGCGAGCTCTCGGGCTTCGTCGATTCGACACGTCGCGATGTACGCACCGAAGGCGTAGGTGTACATCAATGAAGCGTGGTCGAGGTCGGTGAGTCGAGGCGCGAGCTCAGCCTGGCGGCTCGCCCAGCGGAACGCTTCTTCGTAGTCGTCTCTCCTCTGAGCTATGCCGAGACGCGCGTACCAGACCCACGAACGGAGCTCGGTTTCGTCCAGCCGGCCCACCAGCTCGCTCGCTTCGCGAACGGCCTCGTCCGCCTCGTCCACTGTCCCGTGCAGGACGCGAGCGAGCAGGGCCTTCGCACGGGCCGGCGAGTCCGCCTCCGCGAGCTCCAGCGCGCGATCGACCCACTCGCCTACCATCTCGAAGTCCGGCCTCTGCTTCCACATCGAGGCCCGCGTGGTCGTCTGGAACACCAGCTCGCTGTACGTGTCGGCTGCCGTCTTCCGGTCGCTGCCCTCGAGCGCGTTCAGCATGGCCGCAAAGAACGCCTCACCGTCGAGCTTGAGCACGTTGGCGCGGCCGATCGCCTGCCAGAGCGTGATCCGCTCGTCGTTGGCTGGCTCCAACTCGAGCGCCCGGTGCAGCAGTGCGAGCCCCTCGTCGACCTCCAACCGACCGATCGCCAGCTCCCCGGCGCGGTGGAGCCAGTGCCGAGCGCGCACGCGCAGCTCGGCGAGATCGCCCTCGGCACCTTCCCACGCGAGGTCGGCGCCCTCGGAGACCACGGCCTCGGAGTAGTGATACGCAAGGAGCGAGCCGTGCTCGTCGCTGTGTTCCGCGGTCCGCTCCAGCCAGCGCGCGAACGCTGCGTGGAGCCGCGCCCGCTTTGCGAGCGGAAGGCTTGCGTAGGCAACCTCGCGTGTCAGCGCGTGCTTGATCGCGTACTCACGATCACCCGGCAACGAGGATCCGGATCTGCGCCGAATGAAGTCCCGCACTTCGAGAACGTCCAGATCGGGCTCGACGTCGTCCACGAGCTCGTAGACCGGCCTGGCCCAGAAGATCCGGCCGATGACCGACGCTGCTTGCAAGGCCTGCTTCTCAGCGGGTTGCAGCAGATCGATGCGGGCTGCAACGACCGCCTGCACGGTGTCCGGGAAAAGGGTGAAATCCTCGGGCAGCGCAGATATCCGCCACGAGCCGTTCTCGGTGCGGAGCACACCTCGGTCGATCATCGTCGCCAAGAGCTCCTCGACGAGGAACGGGTTCCCTTCTGCCCGTTCCACGATGACGTCCCGAAGGCCAGCGGGAAGTGAGCTTCCGAGCAGCCCTTCGAGCAGCCGATCCGCATCGCCCGCTCCGAGGGCATCGAGCTCGATCACCGTGCTCTGAGTACGCGCACCCCAGCCGGGGTGTTGCTCGAGGAACTCCGCCCTGGCCGTGGCTACGAGAAGAAACGAGCCCCGGACATCGCGGACGATGCGCTCCAAGAGCTCGAGCAACTGCTCCTCGGCCCAGTGGACATCCTCGACGAGCATGACGAGCGGTCGGTCCGTCACGAGCTCTTGGAGAAACGCGATCCATGTGTCCTGAAACCGATCCCTCGCCGCCAGCGGATGCAGACCGTGTGCAACGTCGAACCCGAGCGTCGTTGCCAGGATTTCCCTCGATCCGAGCCGGGTGAGAACCTCGTCCCGCGGGTCGTCGTCGAGAATGCCGAGATGCTCCTTCAGCACTTCGGCGAGCGGCCAGTACGTGATTCCGCGTCCATATGAAAGGCAGCGCCCGGTACGGCGCAGGGTTTCCGGAGCAGCGGCTCCCAGGCGCTCCCAGAACTCCCGCACGAGCCTTGTCTTGCCCACGCCCGCATCGCCGACGATCGTCACGAGCCGCGACTCCCCGCGGCTCAGCGCCTCCTCGTAAACACGTTCCAACACCGCGAGATCGTCGTCGCGACCCACAAAAGCACGCTGCAAGTCCCCGACGCCTCGTGGGCGCATGAGCGACAGTGCCCGCACGAGCGTGCGGCACTCGATGCCGCCCGGTTTTCCTTTTGCGTCAATCGTGCGAGACGGGCCGAACTCGAACGCGCCGCCTGCCAGCGTCACGGTCCGTTTCCCGACGAGGATCTCGTCCGGCTCGGCGCCCTGCTGGAGGCGAGCGGCGACGTTCACCGGATCGCCGGTCACGAACGAGCTGCCTACGCGCGGCGCGCCGACGACGACCTCGCCCGTGTCGACCCCGATGCGAAGGGCGAGCTCTTGGCCGAACAGCTCGCGGAGGCGCCGCTTCATCGCGAGCGCGGAGTGCAGCGCGCGCTCGGTGTGATCCTCGAGCGCAGCGGGCACCCCGAAGACCGCGAGCACAGCGTCGCCGGCGAACTTCTCGATCGTTCCGCCGGCGATCTCGATCTCCCCTGCCATAGCCTCGTAGAAGCGCTCCAGCTGGCCGCGCGTACGCTCCGGATCCTGGGACCCTGCCAGGCCGGTCGAGCCCACGAGGTCCGCGAACAACATTGTCGCGACCTTGCGCTCACGGGAATCGGTCGCCGCCTCAATGGGCGCCGCACATGCCGGGCAGAAGCGGGCTCCCGCGGGAAGGTCAGCGCCGCAGGCGGTGCAGGTGTCCATGTGCCGAGCGGACGTTAGGTGCCGTAGGCGTCGAAGTCCAGAGCGAGGCTCTGATGCAGCTTCTTCCAGCCCATCTCGGAGGAGGTCGTGGAGCTCGAGGAAGACCTGAGCGACGCACGGAGGTGCGCTGCGCTGTATGCAGCTCTCACCTCGGTCACCTCTTCCCGACGCCCGGAGCCGACGGGTCAGCGCTACTGGGAAGCTGCGTCCGGCGACCGGCGTCTTGTAGGAGAGAAAGGAGACTGTTCTGCGTAGACGCGCGCCGGTGCTTGCAGCGGTTCTTGCAGCCGCGTTGATCGGTGTCTCCGTGGGCTCGGCGGCACCGTCAGTTGGCGGTCGAGCCGATCACCTTCTCGACATGGCGCGCGCAAAGGCGGCGGTCGAGGAACTCGCGCTCAGGAGAACCCACGCCTTCACCACGCATTGGACCTACGTCGTCACCGATGGCCAGGCGCTGCGCTTCGAAATCAGCGTCACCTGTACCCGCACCGGGGACCACTCGGCGCGTTGCCCGTGGCGATCGTTGGTCTACGTCGGAGACGCGGTCGAGGCGGTTCTCGCGTGCACCGCCGTCTATCGGGTACGCCTCCAGGGCTCGCGTATTCGACTCCTGTACTCACAGAGCCTGGGTGCTATGTGCTTACAGTGACCCTCGGGCGCGTTACCACTTTCGTTACCAACCTCTGACGGCTCGCCGAAGGCCGAAGTGTAGAACCCCGCGCTTAGCACGGGGTTCTACTTTGGGCCCGCCTGGACTCGAACCAGGGACCGACGGATTATGAGTTGAACGCCGCGGTCTCGGTCGGTCTCGTCCTATCTGGGAAATCTCCGCTAAATCAGCGAAACTGCGGCCCCGCGTCCGACTTTGGTCTCGGTGGATCTCGGCCGGTCTCGTTACCACCCTGTTGCCACCGTCCGGTCCGCGTGGCGGGCGATCCGGACCGGGTACAAGCTCAAGAGGGGGGCGAAGGAGTGTCGAGCTCGCCGGCCTCGCGCAGGCGACGAACCGTGGCGAGCGCGTATTCCGCCGCTTCGTCGAGCGACATCGCTTCTCCGGCGGTTCGCTCGTCGCGGAAGTGGGGGTCTTCCGCGGCACGGCGTACGGGGCCGATGGCTCGCTCGTGGAGTTCAAGAAATGGGCCCACGCTCCCGACGCCCCGCGTTCTCCGAAATGCCTCGGCTGCCGCAAACACGCGGACGGCCGGCTCCATCGCACCCCTGGCCCCAAAGGCGGCGGCCAAATCCTGCAATGCCCTGGTGATCGCGTTCGGGTAGCGCACCTCTCGCCAGAAGCGGAGCGATTCCTCGAACCCGTTCAGCGCCTCTGCAATCTCGCCCTGCAGAAGCGACACGAACGACAGATTTGCTCGCGCGAACGCGACGCCCTCTTCATCGCCTGCGAGCCCACGGAGCACCAGGACCTGCTCCCACTGCTCGCGCGCGCCATCGAGATCGCCGCGGAGGAGCGGGAACACCGAATGCCACTCCGATGTCATAGCGATCAGCCGTGCGTCCCCTGCCTCCAGGGCGACAGACTCGGCCTCCTCAACCAGCCGTTGCGCCCGATCGATCTCGCCGGCGTCGACAGTCGCCCAGGCGAGGCGGCGCGTGGCTTCGACCACTCCGTCTGCGTCGGCCGCCTCCCGATAGAGGGCCAGCGCCTCCTCGAGCAGGGGTCGGGCTTCGCGGAAGTCGCCTTGCGTACGGGCGAGCCCGCCGGCCGCGAGCAGAGCTCGCGCGCGAGCGACTCCGCCTGCCGTCGACTCCGCGAGGGCATCGCCGAGAACTCGCCTGCCCTCGGTCGGCCCCACCTGGGGCGAGAGTTGGTACAGCGTCGCCAGCTTCAGCTGATGCTCCGATCCCGTCTCTGCCGTCCAGGCGAGTGCAGCGCGCAGGTTGTCGGTATCCGCCTGGAGTTGCACGAAGGCCGTGGTCACGCGCCCGCCTTCGCGGGGGAGCCTCAGGCGCATGGCATCAGCCGTCGGCTCCACGAAGTACTCCGCATGCCGACGGCGGAGCTCCTCGTAGTCGGGTCGTTCACGCAGCTTCTCGGCGGCGAACTCGCGGATCGTCTCGAGCATCGAGAACCGCGGCTCGCCTGCGAGTTCATCCGCTCTGACGATCAAGCTCTTGTCGACGAGCGAGCCGACGAGGTCGAGGTCGGCATTGCAGACCGCTTCGGCAGCGGCGAGGGACCAGCTGCCCGCGAACACAGCCAGGCGTGCGAAGAGATCCCGCTCGCGGTCGTCGAGGAGGCCGAAGCTCCACTCGATCGCAGCTCGCAAGGTCTGCTGGCGGCTCGGACGGTCGCGAGCACCGGCAGTGAGGAGCGATAGGCGCTGGTCAAGGCGCGCGGCGAGCTCCCGCGGCGGCAAGAGCTTCACGCGGGCTGCCGCGAGCTCGAGAGCCAGCGGCAAACAGTCGACTCGCGCACAGATCTCGCGAACGGCGCCCTCGTCCTCGGTGGAGGGGTTGAAGTCAGGCCTGACTGCGCGTGCGCGTTCTTGGAAGAGCGCCAGCGCATCATCGTCGCCAAGCGGGGCGACGGGGTACTCCTGCTCGGCCGCAATTCGAAGGGCCTCCTGACTCGTGGTCACCACTCTCAGCGAGTCACATCGCTCGAGGAGCCGCGAGACATCGTGTGCTGCCTCCAGGAGATGCTCGAAGTTGTCGAGGACGAGGAGCACGGGTTTCTCCGACAACCGCTCGGCGAGAGCGTCGGCGAGCGGCTGACCCGGCCCCTCCCGCACAGAGATTGTCGATGCCACGCTGGCGAGCACGAGTGCCGGATCGGCGATGCCGTCCAGCGGCACGAAGTACGTGCCTCCGTCGAACTCGTCGACGGAGTCGGCCGCCGCCTGAACTGCGAGCCGAGTCTTCCCGATGCCTCCGGGGCCGGTCAGCGTAACGAGCCGGCTGCGTCGCATCAGCAGACCGAGCTCCATGAGCTCGCTGTCCCGTCCGACGAGCGGGGTCGCCTGAAACGGGAGGTTCGTCCTGCGGCTGTTCAGCGACCTCGGCGGCGGAAACGCCGCATCGAGGCCGTCCGCCACGACCTGGAACAATCGCTGGGCTCGTAGAAGGTCCTTTAGCCGATGCTCTCCTAGGTCCCGGAACGACACGGAGTCCGCTTCGTCGACGAGGTTCCGTGTCGTCTGCGACACGAGCACCTGACCCCCATGCGCCGCTGCGCAGATCCGTGCGCCGCGGTGTACATCGAGTCCCACGTAGCCCGTCGCGGCGGTAGTCGGTTCGCCTGTGTGGATGCCCATGCGGACCCGAAGTTCGACGTCGTCCGGCCAGCGATGCTTTTCGAGAGCGCGTTGGGCGAGGACGGCCGCGGTCAGCGCATCCGAGGGTCGCGAGAACGCGAAGAGGAAGCCCTCGCCCTGAACGTCAACTTCGTGCCCGCCAGACGTCGCAACCGCCTCCCTTAGCAGCTGGTGATGCTCCGAAAGAACGTCCTTGTAGCGATCCGCGCCGATTCGCTGGAGCAGGCGTGTTGAGCCCTCGACATCACTGAAGAGCAGCGTGACCGTGCCAGCTGGGAGCTCACTCACCGCCTGGAGTATGCCTCCGGCTTGCCGCGGCGTCCGCCGGGGCTCGAACATCCCGTGAAGCGAGTGGGCCCGCCTGGACTCGAACCAGGAACCGACGGATTGTGAGAGGATCGCAGCGATCTCGGTGGTTCTCGTTCTGGCTGGATTCTCGCCGAATCTCGCCCGTCTGGCAGGTCTGAGTCTCGGCCCGTCTCGGTAGGTCTGGTTGCCCCCGCGTTGCCCACCGAAGCTGACGGTCGTCTCGACCCGGGAGACCGTTCACCGTAGGCTTCGCGGGATGCTGACGTGCCCACGCTGCGGCCAGGAGAACCCTGAAAGCGGGCGCTTCTGCAACGCGTGCGCCGCGCCGTTAGCGCTCGAAGATGAGGCGCGGCTCGAGGAGCGCAAGGTCGTCACCGTTCTCTTTGCCGACCTCGTCGGCTTCACGTCACGCGCCGAGCGCATGGACCCCGAGGAGGTGCGCTCGCTCCTGCGGCCGTACCACGCGCGCCTCCGCGACGAGCTGGAGCGCTTCGGCGGCACCGTTGAGAAGTTCATCGGCGACGCGGTGATGGCCGTGTTCGGCGCTCCCGTCTCCCACGAGGACGACGCCGAGCGCGCCGTCCGTGCTGCGCTCGCCATCCGCGATTGGATCCTCGACGAGCAGGCAGAGCTCCAGCTCCGCATCGGGGTCAACAGCGGCCAGGCGCTCGTCTCACTCGGCGCGCGGCCGGCGGAGGGCGAGGGCATGGTCGCCGGTGACGTCGTCAATACCGCCGCGCGGCTTCAGTCGAACGCGCCGGTGAACGGCATCCTCGTGGGTGAGTCGACGTGGCGGGCGACGCGCGACGCGATCGACTACCGGCCCGCCGAGCCCGTTCAGGCCAAGGGCAAGGCGGAGCCGGTCGAGGCCTGGGAGGCGGTCGAGGCCCGAGGGCGGGTCGGCGTCGACATCTCGAGCGGTGTGCGGACGCCGCTCGTGGGCCGTCGCCGCGAGCTCGACTCGCTACTCGATGCGTTCGAGCGTGCGCGGAGCACGCGCTCGGCGCAGCTCGTCACCCTCGTCGGCGAGCCCGGGATCGGCAAGAGCCGGCTCGTCTACGAGCTGTTCCAGGCCGTGGAGCGTGATCCGGAGCTCGTCTTCTGGCGCCAGGGTCGCTCGCTGCCGTACGGCGAGGGCGTGAGCTTCTGGGCGCTCGGGGAGATGGTCAAGGCGCACGCAGGCATCCTCGAGACCGACTCTGAGGAAGAGGCGGAGCGCAAGCTCCAGGAGGCCGTCGCGACGACGGTGCCTGCGGACGACGCCGAGTGGACGGTCTCCCACCTGCGCCCGCTGGCCGGAATCGAGGCCTCGAGCGGCCGGAGCGACAACCAGTCTGAGGCGTTCGCCGCGTGGCGGGGCTTCCTCGAGGGCATCGCCGACCGGGATCCCCTCGTGCTCGTCTTCGAGGACCTGCACTGGGCCGACGAGGGGCTCCTCGACTTCGTCGACCACCTCGCCGACTGGGCGACGCGTGTACCGCTGCTCGTGGTCGCAACAGCCAGGCCCGAGCTGCTCGCCCGCAGATCTGGTTGGGGCGGCGGCAAGACGAACGCGCTGATGCTCTCGCTCGCGCCGCTCTCCGTCACCGAGACCGCGGAGCTCGTGCATGCGCTCCTCGAGCGCGCCGCGATTCCCGCAGACGTCCAGGCGACGCTGCTCGAGCGCGCCGGCGGCAACCCGCTCTACGCGGAGGAGTTCGTGCGCCTGCTCGACGAACGCACGGACGGCTCGGCGCTGCCGGAGACCGTGCAGGGCATCATCGCCGCCCGTCTCGACGCGCTCGAGCGGGAAGACAAGGAGCTGCTCCAGGATGCGGCAGTCCTCGGCCGCGTGTTCTGGGTGGGAGCGCTGGGACGAGACCGCGAGGCAGCAGACGCAGCCCTGCACCGGCTCGAGCGGCGGGAGTTCGTGCAACGCGAGCGGAGAAGCACGGTCGCGGGAGAGACGGAGTACGCATTCCGGCACGCCCTCGTCCGCGAGGTTGCCTACGAGCAGATTCCGCGCGCACAGCGCGGAGAGAAGCACCGTCGCGCCGCAGACTGGCTGGAGACACTCGGCCGCTCCGAGGATCTCGCCGAGCTGCTCGCGCACCACTACATCGCCGTGCTCGACTACTCCGAGGCCGACGCTGAGCTTGCGCCGCGCGCTGCACGAGCAATCGGCGAGGCGGGAGACCGGGCACTCGCGCTCAACGCCTATTCGACCGCCGCCGGCTTCTATCGTCGCGCGCTCGACCTCGGCGGCGAGGCAGAGCGCGGACAGCTGCTCTTCGGGCTAGGCAGCGCGCTCGCGACCCTCGCAGACCCTGAGGCAGCGTCCCACCTTGAAGAGGCCTCGGAGACGCTGGTCGCCGTGGGCAACCCCGAAGCAGCCGCAGAGGCTGAGTGCACCCTCGCCCAGATCGCCTTCGACACTGCCGATGCCTCCGGTGTAAACGACCACGTCGGTCGAGCGGTCGAGCTAGTGCGCGGGCGCCCCCCTTCCGCCGCGCACGCGCTGGCGCTCGGGCAGGCCGCCCGATTCCAAATGCTCGGAGGTAGCTGGCGCGACGCCATCGAGACGGGCCTGGAGGCGGAGCAGATGGCCATCGCACTCGGGCTCGACGCGATCCACGCCGATGTACTCGCGACCATCGGCACGGCGCGGGGCGACGTGGGGGACTCGGCCGGTGTTACCGACCTCGAAGCCGCAATCGAGTTGGCCGAGGCGGCCAGCGCGCCGGCGGCGCTCTCCCGCGCGCTCAATAACCTCGCCTGGATTTACACGGGCATAGAGATGCGACGCGCTCATGAGCTCATGGAGCGACAGTACGAAGCGGCACGCCGGTACGGCCACGTCCGCCGGATTTGGTGGACCCGCGGCCAGCTCGTCGACACGGCGTTCGAGTCCGGACTGTGGGACGAGGCGCTCGAGCACGTCGCGGCCGTGATCGCCTACGTCGAGGCCGGCAACCCGCAGTACGCGGAGGCCCAATGCCGCCTCGTTCTTGCTGCGATCACGTTCGCACGCGGGGATGTCGGCGCCTTCGACGCTGAGATCCACCGGTCACTCGCGCTCGCAGCCGAAGCGACCGACCCCCAGGCGAAAGGCCCCGTCTCCGTCTACGCCGCGTATCTCCGCCTCTGGGCGAGCGATCGCGCGGGCGCGCAGCAGCTGCTCGACTCGTCGCTCGAGACGGCGCGTACGAGCGAATTCGGGATCGCCCTCATCCATTACGAGGCAGCGCTTCTGGCAGCGCTTCTGGAGCTCGATCCGGAAGAGCTTGCGATACCGCCCGTCGATGTCGCCGACACACCGCGAAAGCGTGCCACCGCTGCGCTGCTCGAAGGCGATCTCCTCGGTGCAGCCGACGCCCTCGCAGAGCTCGGGAAGGTGAACGACGAGGCGTACCTCCGGCTCCATGTCGGTTCGCGCCTCCTGGCCGAAGGACGCGAGGACGAAGGGCGTGCGCAGGTCGAGCGTGCCCTCGACTTCTACCGCGGCGTGCGCGCGACGCGGTTCATTGCGGAAGCCGAGTCGCTCCTCGCCGGCGCCCGGCGTGAGTCTGCGTAGAAGAAGCCGGCGCGCGGATTCGAACCGGGGACCCTTCATTACGAGCCTAGTGCCGGTCAAATGCTCTGCAAATCGCGGCTTTTGCGGGTTTGGTAATGCGTAGTGATCCGCTCCGGTTTGTCGGCCGCAACTCTAACCGCGCTCGGCTGAGGCCCTTCTCAAGGACTTTTGCCCAACTTTTGCCCACCTGAGGTGATCGCAGCCCACCTTGGGTGACTGAGTGTGACGTAGCCATGCGGGATTGGCCTCAGTTGCCCTGCAAGGCAACGTCTCATAACCCGGAGGTCGCAGGTTCAAATCCTGCCCCCGCTACTCGAAAGGCCCCGGAAACGAGGCTTTTCTGGTTCCATGGCCGAGACCGGCTCTCCGTTCTTTTGCCTGACTTTTGCCCTGACTCGCGCCTTGCCTACATCAGTCGCGCCCACACTGGGCGCCGCGCAGCTTGCCGGGCGACGCGAGCTACCTCGTGCGGATCAAGTTCCGCTAGGACGGCGCACGGTTCTCGTCGTAGGCTTACGGACGTGATCGCCTGCCCGAGCTGCGGCCAGGAGAACCCCGAGGGGGCCCGCTTCTGCAACGCGTGCGGCGCCTCGCTCGAGGCCGAGGCGGCTGGGCGGGAAGAGCGAAAGGTCGTCACGGTCCTCTTCGCCGACCTCGTCGGCTTCACCTCGCGCTCCGAGCAGCTCGACCCCGAAGACGTGCGCGCGCTGCTCTCGCCGTACTACGCGCGACTTCGGTCCGAGCTGGAGCGGTTCGGGGGCACGGTCGAGAAGTTCATCGGCGATGCGGTGATGGCGCTGTTCGGCGCGCCCGTCGCGCACGAGGACGATCCCGAGAGGGCAGTTCGCGCGGCGCTCGCGATCCGGGACTGGCTGGCGGAGGAGCAGGCCCAGCTGCAGGTGCGGATCGGGATCACGACGGGCGAGGCGCTCATCGCGCTCGGCGCGCGCCCCGCGGAGGGCGAGGGGATGGCCTCCGGCGATGTGGTCAATACGGCGGCCCGGCTGCAGTCGGCGGCGCCGGTCGACGGCGTCCTTGTCGACCGGACGACCTACCGGGCGACGGGGCAGGCGATCGAGTACCGCGAGACGGCTCCGGTCGAGGCGAAGGGCAAGGCCGAGCCGATCGAGGTCTGGGAGGCGCTCCAGGCGCGTTCTCGCTTCGGCGTCGATGTCGTCCAGACGGGCGCGCCGCTGGTGGGCCGCGAGCGCGAGCTCGAGC
>JBKJWA010000291.1:0-3600 GCA_046716705.1 Gaiellaceae bacterium | reverse complement strand
GCCGAGCTGCCCACACGCGACGAGCGCGAGCGCGTGGTCGGCGCCGGCGAGGGTGGCGACGACACGACGGCCATCGACGACGCGGCCGAGCGCGCTGTCGTCGCGCTGCTCGACTCGGCGGGCGTCGACTTTGCGCTCGTGAGCGAGGAGCTCGGCCACCGCGCGGCGGCCGCCGATGGCGCGGTCACGGTCGTGCTCGACCCCATCGACGGCTCGATCAACGCGAAGCGCGGCATCCCGTTCTTCTCCCTCTCGCTCGCGGTGGCGGAAGGCCCCACGATGGCGGACGTTGTCTTCGGGTTCGTCCACGACTTCGGCTCGGGGGAGGAGTGGTCGGCGGTCCGCGGCGAGGGCGCGAGGCTCGACGGCGAGCCGCTCGACGCGCCGCTCCCGAAGGAGTCGATCGAGCTGCTCGGACTCGAGGCGACGAAGACGGCGCTCATCGCAGATCACGCGCGGGCGCTGACGCCGATCGCAGAGCGGCTTCGCGTGATGGGCTCGCTCGCGCTGTCGCTCTGCCACCTGGCCGCCGGGCGAGTCGACGCCGTCGCCTCCCTTCGCTCCGCACGGTCCGTGGACATCGCAGCCGCGCAGCTGATCGCGCGGGAGCGCGGCGTGACCGTAGAGCTCTTCGACGATCCGCCGCTCGCTGCCGCGCCGCTCGATCTCGTGCCTCGCTCGAGGCTCGCAGCCGCCGCGACGCCCGACGCGTGTGCGCGACTCGCGGAAGCGCTCCGTTAGGTCTACGATTCCCCCATGCGAACCAAGCTCGCAGCGATTGTGTTGGCGCTGTTGGTCGTGCCGGTGGCCGGGGCCGCCGTCGGAATCAAGGCGACGCTCAAGGCGCCTGCCACCGAGCCGAAGATCAACGTCAAGTGGCCGTACTCGATCAAGGTCACGGATCTGAAGGGAGCGCCGGTCCGGGCGACGGTGACCGCGGTCGTCATCGACCCGCTCGGTGCCGTCCATCCCGTCATGTACGGGCCGACCGGACCGCCGAAACCGCAACCTGGCAAGCCCGTCAGGAACTGGCCGTTCAAGGGGACGTTCCGCGACTACATCATCTTCCCGCCGGATGCCCGCCTGGCGACGCCGCTCGGCGGCGTCACGCTGCGCTGGACCGTCAAGGCGAAGCTCGGCGGCAAGACGTACACGAAGATCCTGAAGCGTCTGGTGAAGCCGGTGTGAACGAGGCTGCGAACGGCGGCGTCGACGTCGTGATCGAAGGCGTCTCGAAGTCGTTCGAAGGAGGGCGCATCGTCGCCCTCGACGACGTCTCACTTCGCATCGAGGAGGGTGAGTTCACGTCGGTCGTCGGCCCTTCCGGTTGCGGGAAAAGCACTCTGCTCAACCTCGTCGGCGCGCTCGACGTCCCCGACGAGGGCACGATCACGGTCGGCGGCGCGGACCTCGGGCACCTCGACGACCCGGCGCGGTACCGCGCCTCGACGGTCGGCTTCGTCTTCCAGTTCCACTACCTCATCCCCACGCTCGACGCCCGCGAGAACGTCGAGGTGCCGATGATGGGCCGCTCGCTCACGCGGCGCGCGCGCATGGCGAGAGCGCAGCAACTCCTCGGGGCGTGTGCCATCGACCACCGAGCTTCCGCCACGCCGAGCACGCTCTCCGGAGGGGAGCGTCAGCGGGTGGCGGTCGCGCGTGCTCTCGCGAACGACCCGAAGCTCCTGCTCGCCGACGAGCCGACGGGCGCGCTCGACTCCTCCACGGGCTCGCAGATCGTCGAGCTGTTGCTTCGCCTTCGTGAGGAGCGCGGGATGACGATCGTGCTCGTCACGAACGACGACGTGGTGGCCGGCGCGGCCGACAGGACGCTGCGCATCCGCGACGGGCGCGTCGAGGAGGCTACTCCTGCCGCAGCGCCTCGATCGGCCTGAGGCGCACCGCGCGCCACGCCGGATAGAGCGCGCCGATCAGCGCCACCCCCAGCGCGAAGGCGAGTCCCCATGCGAAGACGCCGGCCGTGAAGTCGGGCTCGGCGAGCGTCGAGATGCTCCCGCGTGAGGTGAAGGCCTCGGCCGCGAGGTACCCGAGCAAAAGCCCGAGTGCGAGCGCGAGCAATCCGATGCCCGTCGCCTCGCTGAGGATGAGCAGCGCGATCCGCCGCTTCCGCCAGCCGACGGCGCGCATGATCCCGATCTCCTGGATGCGCTCGATGACGGACATCGCCATCGTGTTCATGACGCCGATGCCGCCCACGATGAGCGCGAGCAGCGAGAAGATCCAGCCGGCGTCGATGATCAGGCGGCTCGACGTGTCCACTTTGACAACGCCGCCTGGCTCCGTGACGGCCACGACTCCGGGGATTCGCTGCTCGATGAGTCTCGCCACGTCGGCGGGGCGCCGGCCGAGCGTGACGGCGACGCCCAACGTCGTCACCTCTCCGGGCCTCATGGCGAGGCGCTGCACCGTTTTAAGGGGCAGCACTACGCCGCTGTCCACGAAGCGATTTCCCGAGTGGTAGAGGCCCGCGACGTGGAGCTTCGTCCCCTCGACGTCAACGGTTTCGCCGGGCGCGACGCCGATCGCGCTCGCGGTCGCGTCACCGACCAGCGCCTCCTCTCCCTGCCAACGGCGGCCGGCCACGATCACCAACCGCTGCGCCGCGAGCTCACGCGGGTCGTAGCCGAACACGAGCGTGGACTTACGGCCCTCGACCTCGACGACGCGAATGAAGATTCGGACGACGTCGTCCACGCCTTCGATGCCGGCGGCCTTCTCATCGAGCTCTTCCGGTAGTAACGAGCGCGTCAGGTCAGACGTGCCCTCCTGGAACACGCCGAAGTCGGCACGGCCGATGTGGATGAGGTCCTCGGCGGTGTTGCGCACGCCGGCCGCGATCGACAGCAGCGCCACGATCAGGCCGACGCCGATCGCCATGCCCGCCGCGGTGAGCGCCGTCCGCGCCGGGCGCCGCCAGAGATTTCGCCAGACGAAGCCCGCCCACGTCATGTCGCACATCTTCTGCCATTCGCGGCCGCGGCGGTACCCTCAATCCCATGATCGTCGCCCGCGACGCCGTGCTCGCCGCGCTCGAACGCGTGATCGATCCGGAGCTGGGGCGGCCCGTCACCGAGCTCGACATGGTGCGCGACGTCGAGATCGACGGCGGCGCCGTGTCGGTGACGATCGCGCTGACGATCGCCGGGTGCCCGCTGCGGTCGAGCTTCTCGGACCAGGTGGCGGAGCACGTCGGCGCCGTGCCGGGCGTCGAGGCGACGCGCGTCGGGTTCGACGTCATGACGCCGGACGAGCGTGCCGCGCTGACGACGAAGCTGCGGGGAGGCGTAGCCGGCCGGTCGAAGGGCATCGCCGTCGACCGCTCCACACGCGTGCTCGCGATCGCGAGCGGCAAGGGCGGCGTCGGCAAGTGGACGCTGACGACGAACCTCGCGGCCGCGTTCGCCTCGCTCGACTACCGCACGGGGGTGCTCGACGCCGACATCTACGGCTATTCGATCCCGCACCTGCTCGGCATCACGCAGCGGCCCGTGGCCGTGGACGACATGATCGTGCCGCCGGTCCGGAACGGCCTCAAGCTCATGTCCATCGGCTTCTTCCTCGACGACAACTCACCTGTCA
>JBKJWA010000290.1:0-11698 GCA_046716705.1 Gaiellaceae bacterium | reverse complement strand
CACGTGGCCGCCGACGGTGACTGCACGTGGGCCGAGTTCGCGGAAGCCGTCTTCGAGGAGGCCGGGATCGACTGCCGCGTCCGGCGGGTGACGACCGAGGAGCTTGGCCGCCCGGCGCCGCGCCCTGCGTACTCCGTCCTGCGATCGGAGAAGCCCGAGACGCCGCGCCTTCCGTACTGGCGCGAGGGCCTCCGCGACTGCCTCGAGAGGCTCGGCTGAAAGAGCCGTCTTGCGGTTGGCCCTACCCGAGCCCACGATGGTGCGATGCAGGGCGAGCCGTTGATCTACCGCAAAGAGGTCGAGGCTATGCTGTTCTCGCTGGTCGACATCAACGCCAACCTGAAGAAGCTCGTGCGCCTACTGGAGGACGAATATGGCGAAGAAGAAGAGGAAGACTTCGACGACGACGCCTGAGGAAGAGGCCAAGTTGGCTGAGCGGAGGGCGTTCGTCGAGCGCGTCCTCGATCGCACGTGGGCAGAAGCGAAGGCCCGCGAGGCCAAGGCGGGCAAGCCGCAGCAGACCGGCTAGCGCGTGAGGATCCTCGTCACCGGCGGGGCCGGCTTCATCGGCTCGCACTTCGTGAAGCTTCTCGCGGCGCGGGGCGACGAGACGGTCGTCCTCGACAAGCTCACGTACTCGGGTAACCGGGCGAACCTCGAAGGGGTGCCCCACGAGTTCCACGAGGGCGACATCGCCAATCCGTCCGACGTCGGGGCTGCCGCCGACGGCTGCGACGCGGTTGTCAACTTCGCCCCCGAGACGCACGTCGACCGCTCTATCCTCGGGGCCACCGACTTCGGCCACACCGAGTTTGTCGGGACGCAGGTGCTGCTCGAGGAGGTGCGGAAGTCTGGCGCGCGCTACGTCCAGGTCTCCACGGACGAGGTCTACGGCGATCTAGAGTCGGGCGGCTCGGCGAAGGAAACCGACGCTGTTAACCCGTCCAGCCCGTACAGCGTCGCGAAGGCCGCCGGCGACCTGCACATCCCCGCCTACGTGCGCACTTTCGGCGTGAACGCGTCGATCACGCGCGGCTCCAACACGTACGGGCCCCACCAGTACCCGGAGAAACTCGTGCCGCTCTTCATTACGAACGCGCTCGACGGCGAGCCGCTGCCGGTCTACGGCGACGGCCGTCAGATCCGGGACTGGCTGCACGTCGAGGACCACTGTGCCGCCATCGACCACGTCCTTCGCGAGGGCGCGCCGGGCGAGACTTACAACATCGGCGGGGGCGACGAACGCGAGAACGTGGAGGTCACGCGGTTGATTCTCAAGCTGACCGACAAGGACGAGTCGCTGATTCGCCACGTCACGGACAGGCCCGGCCATGACCGCCGCTACTCCCTCGACTCGACGAAGCTGCGCGCCCTCGGCTGGGCGCCGGCGCGCTCGTTCGACGAGGGCCTCGCCGCGACGGTCGAGTGGTACCGGCAGAACCGCGGCTGGTGGGAGCCGATCAAGTCCGGCGAGTACCGCGAGTATTACGAGCAGCAGTACGCTTCCCGCCTCGCCGCGGAATGAGTCCGTGATCGGAGCGAGAACCGTTCCGCTAGCCTGATGCGTCTCTTCGAGGCGCGCCCGCCCAGATGCTTCGAGCCCTGAGATACGCCGTTTTCTCCCTGCCGCTGCTCGCGGCAGGCGCAGCCGTGGCCGGCCAGGCTCAGCAGGCCGAGGACACGGTCACCTCGACGACGTACGTCATCCGCGGCCGGGGCTGGGGCCACGGAGTCGGCATGGGGCAGTGGGGCGCCTACGGCCAGGCGAAGCGCGGCGTCCGTTACAAGAAGATCCTCGCGCACTACTACCGTGGGACGAAGCTCGTCGAGGCGCCCATGACCTCTGTCCGCGTGCTGCTCGCCGAAGGCCGGAGGACCGTGTCGGTCGCCTCCGAGGCGCCCTTCCGCGTCATGGACGGCAAGGGTGAGATCCACGACCTCGTGCCGGGGAGCTATTCAACCGGCACAGCGTTCGCGGTCGCACTAGATCCGAAGTTGCCGCCGCGAGCCCTGCCGGGCCCGCTGACGTTCCTCCACGGATCGGAGCCGCTCTTGCTCGGAGAGCGACCGTATCGCGGGAACTTTCAGCTCCAGCGCGTGCGTGGCCGCCTACAGGTCGTCAACGTCGTCGGCGTCGACCCGTACATCCGCGGCGTTGTCTCGCAGGAGGTGCCGGACGACTGGCCGCTCGAGGTCGTGAAGGCGCAGGCCGTCGCCGCCCGCTCGTACGCGCTCGCCCAGGCGGCGGGAAGGTCGATCCTCTACTCCGACACGCGAAGTCAGGTGTACGGCGGGGTCGAGGCCGAGTCGGACGTGGGCGATAAGGCGGTCGCCGCCACGTCACGCCAGGTGCTGATGTTCGACGGAAAGGTGGCGACGACGTTCTTCTTCTCCTCGTCCGGTGGGCGCACGGCCGACGTCGAGGACGTGTTCCTCGGCGGGACGCCGATTCCGTATCTTGTCTCAGTGCCGGATCCGGACGACAAGCTCTCCCCGCATCACCGCTGGGGGCCTGTTGTGCTGCCGGCGCCGAAGATGGCGAGGCTGCTCGGCGCTCCGGCTGCGATCGACGTGCGCACGGTTCCCGTCTCCGGCAGGGCGAAGGAGATCGTCGTCCAGACTCGGACGGGTGAGCGCCGCATACCGTCGAGCACGTTCCGGCGCGCGCTCGACCTGGGTGACGATCGGCGTGCTGTCGCTGTCGCGGCCGGCTGGCAAGGCCACTGCGGGGTCGCCGGTCACGCTGACGGGAACGGCGCGGCAGGTGAAGGGGCCGATCATGCTCGAGGAGAAGACCGCCGGTCAGCCGTGGGGCAATAGCCACGCGATCGAGCTCGAGGCCGACAAGTCGTTCAGGCTCGCCGTCGTCCCGGACGGCACGACGCAGTACCGGCTCACGGCCGCGGACGGCGTCGTGTCGGTGCCGCTCCGGGTGCCGGTGGCCCCGGCGAGCCGCGCGCTGGCCGTGGTCCACAGGCCGCGAAGCGCGTCCGTCACCTCGGCGCCGGCGTTCTTCGTCGACGATCCGCTCGCCGCGCGGCAGTGGCACCTCGCGTACGTGCGTGCGTTCGACTTCTGGGCCGAGCTGCCGCTGCTCGAGCCCGTGACCGTCGCGGTCATCGACACGGGCATCGACCGCGGGCATCCGGACCTGAGCGACAACGTCGTCGCCGCCAAGAGCTTCGTCGGGGGGTCGGCCGACGATCCGATCGGCCACGGAACCTTCGTCGCCGGCCTCATCGCCGCCGAGGTGGACAACGCCGAAGGTGTGGCTGGCATGGCGTTCCCCGCGCGGCTGCTCGTGGCCCGGGTCGCGACAGCCGACGGTGACATCGACGCCGCGGTCGAGGCGAAGGCCATCAGGTGGGCCGTCAATCGCGGCGCGCGCGTGATCAACCTTTCGATCGGCGGTGTCCGCGATCCGCTGCACCCCGTCCGCGACACGTTCTCCCAGGAGGAGGCAGACGCAGTCGCCTATGCGCACAGCAAGGGCGCCGTTGTCGTCGCGTCCGTCGGCAACAGCGACTCCGCGCCGTCGCGGCCGTGGCCGTTTGCGAGCTATCCCGCCGCGCTGCCCCACGTCATCGGCGTCAGCGCCGTCTCGCAGAGCGGCAGCGTCCCCGGCTTCTCGAACCGCGACGCCGTCTTCAACGATCTCGGCGCGCCGGGACAAGCGCTCATATCGACGGCGCCCCGGAAGCTCACAGCGGAGCGGCCCTCCTGCGCCGACCAGGGGTACTCGCTGTGCGCGGCCCCCGATCTCAAGGACGGCGCCGGAACCTCGTTCTCGGCTGCGCAGGTGAGCGCCGCGGCTGCGATCCTGCTCTCCGTCAACCCGAAGCTGGCGCCCGAGCAGGTGGCGGCGATCATCGAGCGCTCCGCGGTCGATGCGAAGGCCAGCTCCGGCTGCGTCCCGTGCGCACCGGGGCGGGATTCGCGGTCAGGCTGGGGGACGCTCGACGTCACAGCCGCGGTCGAGGCCCTCGCCGAGCCGCTTCCCCCGGCCGATCGCTACGAGTCGAACGACGACGCAGGCTCGCGCGCGGCGACGATGTACGGCCGGGAGCGGACGGTGAGGGCAACCCTCGACTTCTGGGACGACCAGGTCGACGTCTATCGCGTGAACGTCCGGACGGGCGAGCGGCTCAAGGCCTTCCTGCGCGGCCCGGCGGGCACGCAGACGAACCTCATCCTCTGGCGTCCGGGCACGGAGCATGTCGAGGGGTTGTCGGCTGAGTTGCAGTCGCGGCGGGTGACGGAATCGGTGCGGGCGGGGCCGAACGAGGCGATCGCGCATGTGGCTACGGAGAGCGGCTGGTACTACCTCCAGGTGAAGATGGCCCGCCCGGGGTCGGGCCGTTACTCGCTGCGTCTCGCGAAGAGTCGTTGAGCCTGAAGGTCGGCGTCCAGCTGCCGGAGGTCGAGCGCGACGTGCGCTGGCCGGAGTACGTGGCGATGGCACAGGCGGCCGAGGAGGTCGGCTTCGAATCAATCTGGCTTGGCGACCATCTCCTGTACCACGGCGACGGGCGCGAGGAGCGGGGCCCGTGGGAAGCATGGACGATGCTCGCCGGACTGGCGGCCGTCACGGAGCGCGTCCGGCTCGGCCCGCTCGTCGCCTGCGCGAGCTTCCACCCGCCCGGGCTCATCGCGAAGATGGCGGCGACCGTCGACGAGATATCGGGCGGGCGCTTCGTGCTCGGCCTCGGTGCGGGCTCGGTGGAAATCGAGCACTCGATCTTCGGGCTGCCCGTCGAACGCCGCGTGTCGCGCTTCGCCGAATCCTTCGAGATCGTCCGCCGGCTGCTCGAGGGCCAGCGCGTCACGCTCGAGGGCCGCTACTGGAGCGTGGACGACGCGGTTCTGCTGCCCGAGCCGGCGCGACGGGTACCGCTGATGGCGGGCTCGATCGGCCCACGGATGCTCGGGCTCACGCTGCCCCATGTCGATTGGTGGAACACGTGGTACACGTGGTACGGCAACACGGTCGAGGGCTTCGCGGAGTTGAACGCACGGATCGACAGCGCGTGTGAGGAGGCGGGGCGCGACCCGCGCGAGGTTCAGCGCAGTGCCGCCGTCCTCGTCCAGCTCGACTCGGCGGCTGTCAAGCGACCACACGACGGCGATACCGTCCCGATCGTCCCGGAGGACCTGCCGGCCATGCTGCGCGACCTCGAGGCGGCGGGTGCCGACGAGGCAATCCTCATCCTGCGGCCGATCGCGGAGGCGTCGATCCGCGAGCTCGGTCCGATCGTCCACTTCGGACATCTGTAACAGCGGTGTCAGACACCGAATCTGTCAAGGGCGCAGATGTGCCAACTCTGTGCCAATCTTTGCCCAGCCACGATTCTCTTGTCTTAGGAGGCAGTTCACGGCAACTGGACCTCCGTTCGCGGCGAAAGGGACATGCTTGTTACCGGCACGCGGCGGGAAGGTCGCCGGGCGGTGTCTGACACCCCCTAGAGGAGCTCGTCGTCGGTCACGGGGCGGATCGCGCGCGCCGGCACGCCCATCGCGACCATTCGCGGTGGCACGTCCTTCGTGACGACGGCGCCGGCGCCCACGAACGCTTCCTCGCCGATCTCGACGCCCGGGCAGATCACCGCGCCGCCGCCGACGCGCGCTCCGCGCCGGATCGTCGGACCCTTGACGAGCTCGTGCCGCGCCTCCGTGCGTCCCATGAAGTTGTCGTTCGTCGTCACGACGCACGGCGCGATGAAGACGTCCTCCTCGAGCGTCGAGTACGCCGTCAGGTACGCGTCGGCTTGGATCTTCGTTCGCGCTCCGACGGTCGTGTCGTTCTCGACGAGCGAGCCACGGCCGACCACGACGTCGTCCCCGATCGTGCAGCGCTCGCGCACGCATGCCTGGTCGCCGACGATCGCGCGCGCGCCGACCGTCGTGCCGGCGAATACGATCGCGCCGGTGGAGACGACCACGCCGTCGGCGAGCTCTGCAGGCGGCATCGGTTCGCGGTTCGCGGTGGATCGCGCCGACAGCACCGGCTGCTTGCCGACTACCGCGTACTCGAGCACCCGCACACCGTCACCGAGCACCGTGCCGTCGTGCACGATCGCCGTCGGATGAACCTCAGCCCCCACGTAGCGCCTCCGTCAGCCGCTCGAGCGAGCGCACGACCCTGGCGCCGTCAGCCGCAACTCTCCGCCTGTCCCCCTCGCCGCGAACGAGCCGGATGAAGTGCTCGCACTCGAGGCGGAGCGGCTCGTCCAGCGCGACCGAAGGACTCGACACCTCGCCAGGAAGCGTCCCCCAGACGCCGTTCCGCACCTGTGGCGCATTCTCGTAGATCGTGACCTTGTGCTCTGGCTCCATGTCGTCGAACACGACCATCTTCTTCGTTCCCACGACCGTCATCTTCCGCAGCTTGTGGGGGTCGAGCCACGAGAGATGCATGTACGCGATCTTGCCGGAGGGGAACCGCAGGTAGCAGAAGACGACGTCCTCGACGCTGCGCTGGAGGAAGTCCCGGCCGTGCGCGACCACCTCGCCGGGCTCTTCATCCAGCAGGTAGAGGATGACCGAGAGGTCATGAACGCCGAGCGACCAGAGTGCGTTCTCGACCGTGCGAATCGTGCCGAAGTTCACTCGCTGCCCGTAGACGTAGAGCACCTCGCCCAGCTCCCCCGAGTCGACGAGCTCCTTGAGCTTGCGGACTCCGGGGTGGTAGAGGAGGAGGTGTCCCGGCATGAGAACGAGATCGTTGGCGGCGGCGAGCGCGACGAGCTCGTCGATCTCGGCCCCGCGCATCGCGGGCGGCTTCTCGACGAACACGTGCTTGCCGGCTGCGAGCGCCTGCTTCGCGAGCGGATAGTGCGACGGGACATCGGTCGCGATCGCGACCGCCTCCACAGTCGAATCGTCGAGCAGGTCGGCGAATCGCGCTGTCCAGCGGGCGTCCGGATGACGCTCGGCGGCCTGGTCCGAGTAGTCGCCGGTCAGGTCACAGAGCCAGACGAGGTCCGCAAGCTCGCCGAAGTTCCGAGCCACCTTCTGTCCCCATGGCCCGAGGCCGACCTGTCCGAGCCTCAAAGCTTCCAGACCTTGTCGGAACGCCGGCCGGCCTCGCCGGTGGCGTTCCGGAAGTCGACCACGAGCTGCGCCTCCTCGACGATGCGGTCGTAGTCGATGCCGGAGTGGTCGGTGACGACCGCTACGAGGTCGTGCGCCGCAGGGTCGAGCTCCGTCGACTCCAGGCCGAGCTCCGGAAGGCTGGGAACATGCGGGTCGTGGTAGGCGACGTCCGCGCCCGCGTTCCGCAGGAGCTCGATCACCTTCAGAGCGGGCGACTCGCGCGTGTCCGAGATGTCCGGCTTGTACGCCACGCCGAGCACGAGGATCCTCGATCCCTTGAGCGACCGCTGCCGCCCATGGTTGAGAGCCTGGGAGATGAGCGAGCGGCAGTAGTAGGGCATGTTCTCGTTGACCTTGCCGGCGAGCTCGATGAACTCGGTATAGAAGCCGAACTCCCTCGCCTTCCACGTGAGGTAGAAGGGGTCGACCGGGATGCAGTGGCCGCCGAGCCCGGGGCCGGGCTCGAAACGCATGAATCCGAACGGCTTCGTGGACGCCGCGTCCACGACCTCCCACACGTCGATTCCCATCCGGTCGCATAGCTGGGCGAGCTCGTTGACGAGCGCGATGTTGACGGAGCGGAAGATGTTCTCGAGCAGCTTCGTCAGCTCGGCGGCCTCCGGCGAAGAGACCCTGTGTACCTGGTCGATCGCGCCCTGGTAGAGCTCGGCCGCCCGCTCGGTGCAGGCTTCGGTGATGCCGCCCACGATCTTCGGCACGCTTTCCGGGCGCCAGCGCGTGTTGCCGGGGTCGACGCGCTCCGGCGAGAACGCGAGATGGAAGTCACGCCCGACCTCGAGGCCGCTCGTCGCGAGGATGGGCAGGACGACCTCGCGGGTGGTGCCTGGGTACGTCGTCGACTCGAGCACCACGAGGTGGCCCGTCCGGAGCCGCGCGGCGATGCCGCTCACGGCATCGACGAGGATCGCGATGTCGGGCTCGCGCTGCTTCGAGAGTGGCGTGGGCAGGGCGACGACGATCGCGTCGGCGTCTCGAAGTGCGTCGTAGTCGGATGTCGCCGCGATGCGGCCCTCCGCGACGAGCGGGCCGAGCTCGGCCGAAGGGACGTCTTCGATGTGGCTCTCGCCGCGATTGAGGCCGGTGACGACGTGCTCGGCGACGTCCACGAGCAGCACGGTCTTGCCGGACTGCGCGAGCAGGCGCGCGAGCGGGACGCCGACGTAGCCCGCGCCGACGACGGCGACGTCCCAGTGACGGGTGGCGGACTCCGCCGGCTGCGCTTCGAGTTTTGGCTCGGTCATTGGTCGAGAAGGGTACAGAGAGCTTCTGCGATCTTCGGCGCTGCCCTGCCGTCGCCGTACAGAACCGGGCGGTCTGCCGCAAGCGGACGTGCGATCGCGACCGCTGCGACAATCCGATCGGGATCGTCGTCCACGAGGACGTTTGCTCCCTGCTCGACCGTGTCCACCCACTCCGTCGACGGCCGCGCCGTCACGCACGGGACGCCGTACCAGTACGCCTCCTTCTGGAGGCCGCCGGAGTCGGTGACGATGACACGCGCGTGCGAGGCGAGCGCCGCGAAGTCGAGGTACGAGAGCGGCTCGACTAAACGGACATGTCCGAGGGACAGGCCCTGGTTGGACATTGCAAAGGCCGTACGCGGGTGGGCCGGAAAGATCACGTCTTCTTCGATCGCGGCGAGACCGGCGAGGATGCGGCCGAGGCGCGGCTCGACGACGTTCCCGTCGCGGTGGATCGTCGCGACGACGTACGTCCCCGGCTGCAGGTCGAGGCGCTCGAGCACGTTCGAGCGCTCCCGCGCGATCGGGGCGAACGTGAAGCACGCGTCGGCCATCACGTCGCCGACGACTGCGACCTTCCCCGCCACGCCTTCGCCTTCGAGGATGCAGCGCGACCGCTCGTCCGGGCACAGCAGCAGGTCTGCGATCGAGTCGACCTCGATGCGCGTGTGCTCTTCCGGCATCGTCATGTCGCCCGAGCGCATTCCCGCCTCCACGTGCGCGACGGGGAGGCCGGCCCGTCGCGCCGCTCGCGCCCCTGCGAGCGTCGAGTTCGTGTCCCCGAAGACAACGGCCGCATCAGGCCGCTCGCGCTCGAGCGCGTCCACGATCCCCGGCGTCATCGCGTCGACGTCGCGCGTGTGCGCCTCCAGCCGGTACGCGGGCTCCGCCAAACCGAGCTCCTCGAAGAACACGTCCGAGAGCTCGCGGTCGTAGTGCTGGCCGGTGTGGAGGACGACCTCCTCGATGCCCGCCTCGCGCAGCGCTACGGACAGCGGTCCGGACTTGATGAACTGCGGGCGGTTGCCCACGACGGAGACGACGTTCATGCAGCTTCGACGAGCCCGCGCGCGGCCCACGCGCGAGCGCGTATCTGGAACGGCGCCTCAGGCAGGCGATCCTCGCAGAGGTTGCGTAGCCGAGCTCGCCCCTCGTTGTCGAGGCTCGCGACGTAGGCGCCGGCAGGCCCGACGCCGAGCATGTACGGCTCCCACCAGTCCTCGAAGGTCGGATGCTCGACGGACACCCAGAGGTCGGTCTCGACGATGTCCCGCAATCCCGCCGCCCGGAACAATCTCGAGAGGTCGCCCTCGGTTGCGCCGGCGAGCGTCGACTCGCCCTCCACGCCAGGCTGGAGCTCCCGCACGGCCCCCCAGTACAGGCTCAACGGCCCCTGGCCGCCCCCGTGATCCCACACGCTCGCCGCGACGACCCCTCCGTCGCGCGTCACGCGCGCCATCTCGCCCAGCCCCACGATGGGGTCGTTCATGAAGTGCACGACGAGCTGTGCGAGGGCTACGTCGAACTGCTGTGCCGCGAACGGCAGCTCCTCGGCACTACCTTGCTCCACGCTCACTCCCGGGTGGCGTTCGCGGACAGCCTCGACGAAGGGCTGCGAAGGATCGACGGCCGAGACCGCATCCTCACCCAGCCGGGCGACGAGCTCGGCCGTCAGCGCACCCGGCCCGCAGCCGACGTCGAGCACACGGCCCTCAACGCCGGCAAAGTCGGCGAACAGTGGCGCCAGCGGCTCCGAGTACCTGCCCATGAACCGGTCGTAAGCCTCGGCGGCGACAGCAAAGGTCATGGGCCGAATCTATGCGATCCGTCCCGGGTCGAGCACCTTCATGCCGCTGGTAGCCTAGGTGTCTCGGGCCGTTAGCTCAGCTGGTAGAGCAGGGGACTCTTAATCCCAAGGTCGAAGGTTCGAGTCCTTCACGGCCCATTCTTCCCTCGCCCGCTTCGCTTTCCGCTCGGGGATGCGGCCTTCGGCCGCGCTCACACCAGGCACGGGCTAGCCGCGCCCGCCAGGTCGGTCGCGGCAACGAGCCGAATGAAACGGTCGCGGCAACGAGCCGAATGAAAGGAGGGCTCTTTCCTCGACCGCTTCGCTCTGCTCGGGGATGCCGCCTGTGGTCGCGCTCACCGCTCGCCTTACGTAAAGCCCCTGCAAAAATTCTGTGTTGTGCGCGCCGCGTCGGGTAGACAACATGCATCGATCGAGAGGGGGAAGCATGAAGCTGCTCAAGCGACACGCGGCCGTGTTGCTGATGGGCGCCGTTGCGGTAGCGGCGATCGTTCAGAGCGCGCCTGCCGCGCCTACGAAGACGACGATCTGTCACAAGACCCAATCGGCGAAGAAGCCGTACGTGAAGATCACCGTCACGAAGTCGGTGCTCAAGGGGCACATCGCCCATCCGGGCGACATCATTCCGGCGCCTGCGGCCGGTTGTCCGACGGCGCTGCTGACACCGTCGAAAGGCGGCAAGAAGCTGAACGCGACGCTGACCGGCGCCGCGGAGGCGCCAGGCCCCGGTGACCCGGACGGCGCCGGAACCGCGATGCTTCGGCTGCGGATCGGTCAGGGACAGATCTGTCATTCGCTGAGCGTCAGCAACATCACGCTGCCGGCGACGGCCGCGCACATCCACTCGGGTGCGGCGGGCGTAGCGGGCCCCGTGGTCGTGACGCTGGTGACTCCCGACGCTGACGGCAACGTCCAGGGTTGCGTCCCCGTCAACCGTGCTCTGGTGAAGCAGATCCTCAGGAACCCGGCCGGCTACTACGTGAACGTCCACACGTCGGACTTCCCGGCGGGCGGCGCCGTTCGCGGCCAGCTCGGCTGACCAAAGCGCTAACGAACATCGAAACGGGGCGGTCCAACGGGTCGCCCCACGTCGTTCTGGGAGACTTTTCCCTGTGAAAGAGCTCCATCCGCAGGCGGAGGCTGTCCTCGAGCACATCGCGTCACTTGGCTACCCGCCGATCACGGAGGTCTCGCCCGTTGAGGCGCGCGAGATCCGCCGCGCGCACATTAAGCCGTCGGCGATCGAGCTTCACGAGATCCGTGACGTCGACGCCGGCGGTGTGTCCGCACGGCTCTACCGGCCGAGCGGCGATGAGGACCTGGGCCTGCTCGTGTACTTCCACGGCGGCGGCTGGGTCGTCGGCGACCTCGAGACCCACGACTCGACGTGCCGGGCGCTCGCGTCGGACAGCGGCCACGCGGTGCTCGCCGTGGACTACCGGCTCGCCCCCGAGCACCGCTTTCCCGCCGCACTCGACGACGCTGTCGCTTCCCTCGAGTGGGCATGCGAGCACGCCGACCGGCTGGGGGCCGACCC
>JBKJWA010000289.1:0-10133 GCA_046716705.1 Gaiellaceae bacterium | reverse complement strand
GCGCGCTTCGTCCGCGGGAATGCCGACCGCATGCTCGTCGAGGGAACCGAGCAGGGGCTCGCAGCATGGGCGAGCGAGCAGATCGACGACAGCGAGCGGAGCTTCCTCGCATCGTTCGAGCAGACGGTCATCGTCGACGACGTTTTGTACTGCCACGCGACCCCCTCCGACGACGAGCCGTTCGTCACCGTGCTGACGAGCGACGAGCTCGCGAGCGAGATCATCGGCGACGTCGACCAGGCCACAGTCGTCATCGGTCACACGCATTCTCAGTTCGACCGGCGCCGCGGCGGCGTGCGCCTCGTCAACGCGGGCAGTGTCGGTATGCCCTACGAGGACGAGCCCGGCGCGTACTGGGCGCTGCTCGGCCCGCGTGTCGAGCATCGGCGAACGGCGTACGACGCGTCGGCTCTGAACGCCATCGAAACGCCGATCCGATACTTCTCCGACCAGCGGCCGACCAAGGCCGAGGTCACCGAGTTCTTCGAGACGCTCGCCGTCGGTGGCGACTCGACCTAGTGCGGGTAGCAGCCCTCTACGACATTCACGGCAACGTGCACGCCTTGGAGGCCGTGCTCGCGGAGCTCGATCATGAGGCCCTGGACGCGATCGTGGTCGGCGGCGACATCGCCGCGGGCCCTTTCCCACGCGAGACCGTCGATCTCGTGCAGTCGCTCGACGCAGTGTGTATCCGCGGTAACGCCGACTGGCGGGAAGGCGAATGGGGTGCTCACGGATGGGTGTGGGAGCAGCTCAACGAAGAGGCGGTGGAGTGGCTGAAGGCCCTGCCGGACCATGCCGTACTCGGCGGCACGTTCTTCTGCCACGCCACACCGCGCTCGGACATCGAGATCGTCACGCCGGCGACCACGGACGAGGAGCTGGGGAAGCTCCTGAGCGGTGTCGAGCAGAGGCTTGTGGTGGCGGGACACACCCATATGCAGCAGGATCGCCGCGTCGGTGACCGGCGGTTCGTCAACCCCGGCAGTGTGGGACGTCCGTACGAAGACGCGCCGGGTGCCTACTGGGCCGTCGTAGGTGACGATGTCGGGTTCCGGCGCACTCACTACGACCTGCAAGCAGCCGCCGCAGCGACTCGGGCGAGCGGGCATCCTCGCGCCGCCGAGCTCGCGGAGGAGAACGTCCTGCGCGTGCCCAGCCGCGAGCAGGCGATGGTGGCGTTCGGCGCATGACCGAATGGGTGTCCGTGGGCCGCGTCGGCCGGCCGCACGGGCGTGAGGGCTCCTTCGTGGTCGAGGACGCGAGTGAGGATCCGCGCCGCTTCGAGGTCGGGGCGGTGGTCTGGATCGACGGCGAGGCGGCGCGCATCGTCGCCTCGAAGCGCGCCGGAGGCCGCCCTGTGATCGCACTCGACCGGGAGGTACCCCGCGGGTCCGTGCTCGAGCTGTCGGCGGCCGCCCTGCCCCAGCCCGGCGACGATGCGTACTACGTGTTCCAGCTCGTCGGCCTGGCGGTGGAGGAGGAGGGCGGGCGTGTGCTCGGGCGCGTGCGGGCGGTCGAGCCCGGGGTGGCAAACGACGTGCTCGAGCTCGACTCGGGGCTCGCGCTGCCGCTCCACGAGGCATGCGTGCTCGAGGTCGACGTCGACGGCGGCCGGATCGTTGTCGCTCGGGGCTTCACGGAAGCTGGCTAACCTCAGCACGCGCCCATGCAGCTCGACGTCTTCACCCTCCTCCCCTCGGCCTTCGCATGGCTTACCGAGCGGCCGCCCGTCTCGTCCGTGCTCGGCAGCGGGCTCGACCTGCGGCTGTTCAACTACCGCGACTTCACGCCGCTCTCGGGCGGGCAGGTGGACGACGAGCCGTACGGCGGCGGGGCCGGGATGCTGCTGCGGGTGGATGTCGCAGCAGCGGCGCTCGACGCGGTTTACGGCGACGCGCCGAGCCATCGCGTCGTGGCCCTCACGCCTCAGGGGCGGCATCTCGACCAGGCAGTGGTCGAGGAGCTCGCGGCGGAGGAGCGGCTGACGCTGCTCTCGGCGCGCTTCGAGGGTTTCGACGAGCGGATCGTGCAGCACCTGTGCTCCGACGCCATCTCGATCGGCCCCTACATCCTCTCGGGCGGCGAGCTGGCGGCGATGGTGATCGTCGACGCGGTCACGCGCCTGTTGCCCGGTGCCCTCGGCGACGAGGCGTCCGGGCGCATCGAGACGTTCTCGGCCGAGCTCGGCGGCGGCCTCGAATATCCGCAGTACACGAGACCGGCGGAATTCCGAGACTGGCCGGTGCCCGACGTGCTGCTCTCCGGCAACCACGCGCGGATCGACGAGTGGCGACTGGCTGAGAGCCGTGCGCGGAGCATGGTTTGACCGAGCAGCGGCCGCCTTCCGACTTCGAGCCCGTCCACTGGGAGGACGAGGACGCGCTCTTCGGCGAGCCCGCGGGTGACGGCGACGCCGACGGCTGGCCCGGCCACGTCGAGCCGGCCGAAACCGCGGAGGAGCGACTCGAGCGCGAGCGACGGGAGCGTGCGCGCCAATCTCGCAACCCGGTCGTCCGCGCCACGGCAGGGCTCCCGCGCTCCGTGCGCGTCACCATCGACTGGGCGGTGACGATCATCGGAGCGATCGCGATCGTGCTCGCCATCAAGGCGTGGGTTGTGAACCCGTATCGCATCCCGTCCTCCTCGATGGAGCCGACGCTCCACTGCGCGCGCCCTGGCTCGGGCTGCGAGTCGCGTTTCTCCGACCGCGTGCTTGCGAACCGGTTCGTCTACCACTTCCGGGACCCGGCCCGAGGGGACATCGTCGTGTTCAAGACTCCGAAGTCGGCCGAGTCGAAGTGCGGCGCGGGAGGGACGTTCGTCAAGCGGCTCGTCGCGCTGCCGGGGGAGACGTGGGAGGAGCGCGACGGCGTCGTCTTCATCAACGGAAAGCGGCTCGTCGAGCCCTATGTGCGCGGCGGCCGGCGCGACCAGAACACCTACGGCCCCCGAAAGATCCCCGAGGGCCGGTACTTCTTCATGGGTGACAACCGGATACAGTCGTGCGACTCCCGCGAATGGGGAGCTGTGCCGCGCGAGAACATCATCGGCGAGGTGTTCTTCGTCTACTGGCCCCCGATGCGGATCGGCTTCCGCGCGGCGCTCGTGCTCCTCGGCTTCGTGCTGATCTTCCCGCTGGCCCGGGTGCGCTTTCGCTAGCATTGCCATTTCGGCCCGGAGGGGCCGTTCTTCCTATGAGCAAGGTGATCCAGGCACTCGAGCAGCGACAGCTGCGCAAGGACCTGCCGCAGTTCAAGGCGGGCGACACGGTGCGGGTGCATTTCCGCGTGATCGAGGGCTCGCGCTCCAGGATCCAGGTCTTCGAGGGCACGGTCATCAAGCGTCAGGGCGCCGGCGTTCGCGAGACGTTTACCGTGCGCAAGCAGTCGTTCGGGGTCGGCGTCGAGCGGACGTTCCCGCTCCACTCGCCGAAGATCGACCGGATCGAGGTCGTCCAGATCGGTGACGTCAATCGCGCGAAGCTCTACTACTTGCGCAAGAAAGTGGGAAAGAAGGCGCGCGTCCGCGCCAAGCAGTACGGTGGCCCCGTATTCTCGACCGATGCTCCCACCGCCGACGAGGAAGCCGACGAGATCGACGACGACGGCGAGCCAGAGCCAGAGCCCGTTGACGAGCCGGCCGAGGAGCCCGTCGAAGAGCCCGTCGCAGAAGAGGACGGGAAGAAGGCTTCTTAGCTTCGACCGCCGTCTCGGCGCCCGCTACGTGGCGGGCGCCGACGAGGCGGGGCGCGGATCGCTGGCAGGGCCGCTCGTCGTCGCCGGCGTACTGCTCGACTACGGGACGCTCCGCGATCACCGCGTTCGCCCGCTCGCATATCTCAACGACTCGAAGGAGCTCGACCTCGCCCGCCGGGAGGAACTCTTCCGCGCCGTCGTCGGATGTGCCGAGCGGGTCTCGATCCGTGTCGTGACACACGCCGAAATCGACCGCTCCGGGCTGCACGCGTCGAACCTCGCGAGCCTGCGCGCAGTGCTGCACGCGCTCGCGCCACCGGCCGAGATCTGCCTCGTCGACGGCTTCCGCCTCGGGAAGCAGGCGCCGGAGCACATGGCGGTCGTCGGGGGCGACGGCCGGAGCGCCGCCATCGCAGCGGCCTCGATCGTTGCCAAGGTCGTCCGGGACCGGGTGATGCGCCGCCTGGATGCGCTCTTTCCGCAGTACGGGTTCTCGTCCCATGTCGGTTACATCACGCCGGGGCACTCGGCGCGCGTCCGCGAGCATGGGCCGTCCGCGATCCATCGGCGCTCTTTTGCGGCGCTCTGTTACGAGGAATCGGCGGCGTAGCACGCGCGCGGTCGGGCGGCGGGCGGAGTGGCGCGCCGTCGTCCACTACTCCGTGCGCGGCTACCGGATCCTCGGGCGCAACGTGTGGGCCGGGCGCTACGAGGTCGACCTCATCGTGCGGCGCGGCCGGCGGCTCGTGTTCTGCGAGGTGAAATCGAAGGGCGGCGACCACTACGGTGATCCCCTGGAGATGGTTGGGCCTGAGAAAGTCGTGCGCCTCCGACAGGCCGCTGCGTCATGGCTCGCGCTCCACCCGGAGCTCGACCCCCTCGAGCTTTCGTTCGAGGTCGTCGCCGTCCGCGGCCGGCAGCTCGAGCGTGTCGTTGTGACTCTTTGACGCCTCCTGCGACGGCTACAATCGCGATCGTGAACGTCACCCAGGCAAGCTGGACGACCAAGGCCCGAACGTGGCTGCTGCTCGCTGCCCTCACTGCGCTCTTCATCGGGATCGGCTTCCTGCTCGGCGGCGCGTTTCTCTGGCTCTTCGTGGCGTTCTCGGTTCTCATGAACGTTGCCGCCTACTTCTGGTCGGACAAGTTCGCCATCCGTGCGTCGAAAGCGCAGCTCGTCTCCGAGGAGGAGGCGCCCGACCTGCACAAGATGGTGAACGAGCTCTCCGAGCTCTACCAGGTGCCGAAGCCGCGGGTGTACATGATCCCGTCCGAGCAGCCGAACGCCTTCGCGACCGGCCGCAACCCGAAGCACGCCGCCGTCGCGGTCACGCAGGGGCTGCTCCAGCACATGCCGTACGACCAGGTGCGAGCCGTCATGGCGCACGAGTTCGCGCACATCAAGAACCGCGACATCCTCGTGTCGTCGATCGCGGCGATGATCGCGGGCGCCGTATCGGCGATCGGCAACATCTTCTTCTTCACCGCGATGTTCGGCGGCGATGACGACGACAGCCCGCTCGGGGCGTTCGGCGCGATCCTGCTGATGATCGTCGGGCCGCTCGCGGCAATGCTGCTCCAGCTAGGTGTGTCCCGGCAGCGCGAGTACCTCGCCGACGCGACTGCCGCGCGCATGCTCCGTGAGGGCCGGCCTTTGGCCGAGGCGCTAGAGAACCTCGAGACCGCGCGCCACATCGTCCCGATGCAGGTGAACCCGGCGACCGAGACCCTCTACATCGTCAACCCGTTCTCCGGAGCGGGCGTGACGAAGCTCTTCTCGACGCACCCGCCGATCGCGGACAGGGTCAAGCGCCTCCGCGAGTACGACCGCGCCGCTGGCATCCACTACGGCTAGGCGGGAATAGCGCCCGCGCTGCCGAACATTGGTTCGGTGGCGCCGACGCAGGACGCTCTCTACGCCGGCCTGGACCTCGATCTCTCGTGGTCCGAGCAGGAGCTGCCCGAACGCGAGCGGACGAAGCACGTCCACCGCCTCCATCCATATCTCGGGAAGTTCATCCCACAACTCGTCGAGGCGCTGCTAGAGCGATACATTCGGCCGGGAGGGCGCGTACTCGATCCGTTCGCCGGTTCGGGCACGACGCTCGTGCAGAGCCTCGAGAGCGGCCGCGACGCTGTCGGCGGCGACATCGCCGCGTTCAACTGCCTGCTCATGCGCGTCAAGACCGCGCGTTACAACGAGTTCACGCTCGAGAAGGAGCTGCGGGACGCGTGCGCTCGCCTGGAACAGGGATGTCACAGGGACAGTCCCTATATCGAAGCTGTTCCATATCTCGCGGAGTGGTTCGCGCCGCGGGCCGCGACCGAGCTTGTCTACTGGCGCGAGATCGCGGGCGACTACGAGCACGCCGACGTGCTGCGCGTCGTCCTCGCCCGCGCGGCGCGCTCGGCGAGGCTCACGGCGCACTTCAACCTCGATTTCCCAAGGTCTCCGCAGCGCGAGCCGTACTGGTGCCACAAGCACAAGCGCGAGTGCCGGCCGGTCGATCGCGCCGAGCACTTCCTTCGCCGCTACGCGCTCGACACGCTGAAGCGCATCAAGGAGTTCGCGCGCGTGCGTGCCCGGGGGCGCGATGCGACGGTGCTCCACGGCGACGCCCGCGAGCTGGAGTGGGGGGACGGCTTCGACGCGGTCGTCACGTCGCCGCCGTATCCCGGGCTCATCGACTACCACGAGCAACACCGCTACGCGTACGAGCTGCTCGGCCTCGACGATCGCCGCGAGCGAGAGCTGGGTGCCGCGGCATCGGGGACGAGCCGGGCGGCGCTCGGCGCATACGTGGAGGGAGTCGCCGACGTCTTGGCGCGTGCCGCTGACGCCCTACGACCCGGTGCACCGGTGCTCGTCGTCGTCAACGACCGTCGCGACCTCTACTCCGACATACTCGACCGTGCCGGGCTTCGGCTCGAGGAACGCCTCCGCCGCCACGTGAACCGGCGCACGGGCCGACGCGCGGGCGAGTACTTCGAGGACGTTCTCGTCGCCCGGCGCTAGACCGCGGCGAGCCGGAAGCCGCCGACCTCCTCGAGCGTGGCGATGCGCTTCTCGAGCGGCGGGTGCGTCGAGAAGAGCCCGCTCAGGCTCGCCCGGGCGCCGTGAGCCTGACGAAGCGGGCTCTCGATGTACATGTGCGCCGTCGCGCGGCTCGCGTTGCGGATCTCCGACTGATCGCGCTGAAGTTTGCGGAGCGCGAGCGCCATGCCCTCGGCGTCGTTCGTGATCTCGGCAGCCGATGCATCCGCGAGGTACTCCCGCCGCCGCGAGAGCGCGAGCTGGATGACGATGCCGGCCACGGGCGCCAGGAGTAGTGCGCCGAACGCGACGATGGTGATGATCGGGTTCGACCGCCTGCCCCCTCCGTAGAACGCGACCCGGAGGAGGATGTCCGCGAGCAGCGCGATGACGCCGACGAGCAGCGCCACGAGCGTCATCAGCCGGACGTCGCGGTTGCGGATGTGGGCCACCTCGTGGGCGAGGACGCCTTCCAGCTCCCGCTCCTCCATGAGGTCGACGAGCCCGGTCGTCACCGCGACGAACGCGTGCTTCGGACTCCGGCCGGCGGCAAACGCGTTCGGAGCGTCGTCCTGGACGAGCCGGAGCTCGGGTGTCTGCTCCAGGCCGGCCGCGATCGAGACGTTCTCGAGCAGCCTGTAGAGGTACGGGTTGTCCCGCTTCTCGATCTTCTGCGCGCCGGTCATCCCGGCCACCATCGAGCTCGATGCGAACCACGAGATCAGTGCGTACGCGAAGCCGCCGATGGCGACGAAGGTGAGGATCGTCGGATCGAAGACGAACGCGAGCAGGATCCCGAGCCCGGCGACGAGAAGCCCGAAGAGCAGCAGCAACCAGATCGTGCGCCAGCGGTTCGAGCGAATCTGTTGCTGGAGCGTCATCAGTGGTCGAACGTCACACCGACCGGCGCTTCAGCCTCTTCGCCTGCCTCGAAGAACTCCCGCGGCTCGAACCGGAAGAGCCGCGCGACGATCAGCGTCGGGAACGTCTGCTGGCGCGTGTTGAACCGCAGCACGGTCGCGTTGTAATAGCGGCGGGCGGCGGCGACCTTGTCCTCGGTGTCCGTCAGCTCTTCCTGGAGCTGCATGAAGTTCTCGGACGCGCGGAGCTGCGGATACGCCTCCGCCACGGCGAACAGCCGGCCGAGCGCCGCTCCGAGCAGGTCGTTCGCCTGGGCCGCTGCCTGCGGGCCTGAGGCGCCCATGACCGCGGCTCGTGCCCTCGTCACCTCGTCGAAGACCTCGCGCTCGTGGGCCGCATACCCCTTCACGGCCTCGACGAGGTTCGGGATGAGGTCGGCGCGCCGGCGCAGCTGCACGTCGATGTTCGCCCAGCCCGTCTCGGCCTCGTTCCGGACGCGGACGAGGCTGTTGTACGCGTAGACGACGTACAGCCCGAGCACGAGGAGGGCGGCGAGCGCGACGATCAGCCACACGGACATCGGCGCAGCCTAACGCGGCGCGTGAATCAGCACAGAGCTGTAACCCGGGCGCGTGAAGTTCACGGCTACGTTCGGCCGTGTGCTCGCGCGCACGGTCACCCACGCTCTCGTCGGTCTCGACGCGCGGCGCGTGGAGGTCGAGGCGAACGTCGAGAGCGGCCTGCCCGGCTTCACGATCGTCGGACTCGCCGACCGCGCGTGCCAGGAGGCGAAGCACCGCGTGCGGTCGAGCGTGGCCGCGGCAGGCCTCGAGTGGCCGCGGCACAGGATCACCGTGAACCTCGCGCCTGCGGGTCTGAGGAAGGAGGGCTCCGGCTTCGACCTGCCCATTGCCATCGCGGTGCTAGCCGCGTCGCATCAGATTCCCCGCGAGCGCCTGCACGGGCACGCTGCGGTCGGTGAGCTCGCGCTCGACGGCCGCGTGCGGCCGGTGGGCGGGGTGCTCGCGGCGGCGGAGGGCGCTCGTAAGGCAGGGTTCGATCGGTTGCTCTGCGCCGCCCGCTCGGCACCGGAGGCGGCGCTTGCAGGCATCGAGCCCGTGCCGCTACGCCATCTCGCGGAGGCGGCGGCGTATCTGCGCGGCGAGGGCGAGCCGCCGCCGTTCGAGGCGGAGAACGGCCGGCCGCCTCCAGTCTCCCATCCGGATCTCGCCGATGTCCGCGGCCAGGAGCGCGGACGGCGCGCCCTCGAGATCGCGGCCGCGGGGCGTCACAACCTCCTGCTCGCCGGGCCGCCCGGCACGGGGAAGACGATGCTCGCGCGCCGGCTGCCGGGCCTGCTCCCCTGCCTTGCGCCGGAGGAGGCGCTCGAGGTCACGCGGATCCATTCGGTGGTCGGACTGCTGCCGCCGGGACGGCCGCTCATCGCGTTGCCGCCGTTCCGTGCGCCGCATCACAGCGCCTCGGTCGCGGCCGTCGTCGGCGGCGGTCCCGGTCCGCGTCCCGGCGAAGCCAGCCTGGCGCACCACGGTGTGCTGCTGCTCGACGAGCTGCCGGAGTTCGTGCGACCGGCGCTCGAGGCACTGCGCCAGCCGTTGGAGGACGGCGTGGTCAGCATTGCTCGTGCGCAGGGCATGGCGCTCTTCCCCGCCCGCTTCCAGCTCGTGGCGACTATGAACCTCTGCCCATGCGGGGGCCGCGGCGATCCGGCGGTCGAGTGCTCCTGCTCAACGCAGCGCCTCGCGGCCTTCCGCGACAAGCTCTCGCGCGCGCTGCTCGACCGCTTCGACCTCGTCGTCACGGTGCCGCGGCCGCGCGCCCAGGAGCTCGCCGCGCCTCCCGCCGAGCCATCGGCAGCAGTAGCCGCGCGGGTGGGGGCGGCGCGGGAGTTGCTTCGTGTGTCGCCGCAGCGTCGCACTGCGGGGGCCGACGAGCTGCTCACCCGCGCGGTGGAACGCTTACCTCTGTCGGGCCGGGGCCGTGCGCGGGTCGCCCGTGTCTCCCAGTCGATCGCGGCGCTCGCGGGGGCAGAGAGCGTGCTGCCGGAGCACGTCGCGGAGGCGCTCTCGTACCGCGTGCCGAGAGAGCTCGACGCATGACCGAACTCGCAGTTGCAGCCTTCGCGGCCGAGACCGGCTCGCATCTGGTCGCCGAGCCGCGCTCGGCGCGCTTCGCACGGTTCGTCCGCGACTTCGACGAACTGCGCTATCTCGTGGCGATCGAGGCGCAGGGGATCCGCTGGCTGGGACGCTCGCACGCCGCCTTTCCTCGAGGCCTCGCCTCGATCTTCGATCCGCCGGTCGGGCTATTCGTGCGCGGCGACGAGGACGCAGATGTGCTCGAGCAAGCCGCCGTGGCGATCGTGGGAGCCCGCTCATGCTCCGCCTACGGCGCTTCCGTGGCGAGGACGCTGGGCCGCGAGCTTGCCGCCGCCGGCCTCGTCGTCGTCAGCGGCCTCGCGCGAGGAGTCGACGGCGAGGCGCATCGCGGCGCGATCGAGGCGGGCGGAACCACGGTCGCCG
>JBKJWA010000288.1:0-3424 GCA_046716705.1 Gaiellaceae bacterium | reverse complement strand
CGGCGACAGTCACCGTGAGCTCACGGTAGGCCTGCTTCGCCAGGGCCGCCAGGCAGCGTGCCAGCGCGTCGCGCGACGCGCGGTGCACGACGATTACGTCCACGCGCGGGCGCTCTCCAGAGGGCGTGAATGCACGCGGCCGCAGCGCCAGGACCTCCTCCCAGCGCTGCAGCGACACAGCGTCGTCGAACGACGCCCGCGCCGGGCGCAGGGCGCCCCGATCCGACAACGCACGCCGTAACGCCGCCGCAACGCCTTCCGGCGTGGGCTCGAACAACACGCGCTCCCGGTCGTCCGGGGCGACGAGCTCACCGATTCCCCCCACGTGGCTCGCGACGAAGGGAATGCCATGCTCCAGGCACTCGTACACGGTGTTGGGCGAGTTGTCACCAAGGGAGGGAACGACGGCCAGCGTGCCGCGCCGGCCGAGCCTCGCAATGACCTCGGGCTGGTCGAGAGCCGTCTCGAACGAGACACGTCGGAACGCTCGCTTTGCGGTAGGGGAGAGAAGCGCATCGACGCGTTCGGGAGGCCATGCCGGCGTCGCCTTGCCGAGGAACTCGAGCTCGAGCCCCTCGATCAGCTCGGGGTCGAGCTTGTTCAGCCCATCGACAAAAGCCTCTACCCCCTTCTTCTGCTCGAGGCGACCGAAGAAGGCCAAGCGTTCGACGGGCTGGGCGCGCCCGGCCGCAGCCCGGAGTGCAGGCGGCGGCTGACCGGCGGCGCCGGAGCGCGTCACGTACGGAATGACGAGCGTTCGCTCCGGCAGCCTCCATCCCTGAGCGCGCATCCACTGGACGAGATACGCGCTCGGGCTGACGACGACGTCTGCGAGCTCGATCGCCGCTTGCTCTAGGAGGCTGACCGAAAGTAAGTCGTAGAGATTCGTGACGCGAAGCTTCCGGGACATCTCGGTGACCCAACGCCTCGTGCCGTGGCAGAAGACAACGAACATGGTGTCCGCGAAAGCCAGGCCGAGGTTGCGCAACCGCAGTGCGGAGTAGGCCGGAGTGCCCAGATCCTGCGCGATAACCACGTCCGGTGGATCGGCACGAAGGGCGAGCTCGATACTGCGCATGCGTCTGAAGTGGAATGGCTCAACGGTCTCAGGTTCAAGGACTCGTGCGATGCCAACCCCACGGCCTGCATAGACACCCGTCCAGTAAGGGTCCATCGAGGCGACAGCGTGCATGCCGTAGTACAGGATCTGAGTGCTGTGTCCCGCGCGCGCAAGCGCCAATGCGAGGAATGTCGTCGCCGTGCCCAGGCCACCCGCAGGACGGAAGCCGAGCAACTCGTTTGCGACGAACGTAATTCGCTGCGCGGACTCGGCCCTCACGTCGCGACGGCGCTGCGTTGCGGTGTCAACGGTGCCTCCGAAGCGCTCGCCGAGCGGCGCGCCGCGTGAGGCCGGCGAGTCCTTCCGTACGCAGGATCTGCGCCATTCGGCGGCTGACTGGGGACACCGTGGCTGAGCGCGACTGGGCGTCCGCCGCGAGCCCGGCGGCAAGGCGGGCGAGGGAGCGCAGGTGGTCGGGGAGGCCGCGCTCGAGCTGCTCGACCACGAGCAGGGCGTCGCTCGGCTGCCCGTCGATCGCTTCCGGTCGGGCTGCGCGTGTCACGAGCGGGAGGGGTACGGAGACGATGCGGGCGCTGGCGGCCAGCCGGGCGAGCAACGGCCAGTCGGGATCTGCCGCGACCGGCCAGCGGCGGACGACATCGCCGAGCAGGGAGCGCCGCACGAGCGCCACCGTTCCGTAGCCGTTGGCGAGCACACCGAGCCCTCCGGGGTCGCCCGCGAAGAAGTGCTCGATGGGGACTGATCCCTCCCCGCTCAGGTACAGCCCGCAGCTGACTGCGTCGGCGCCCGAGGCGGCCTGGGCGCGGACGAGCGTCTCGAGCAGGTCGGGCTCGGGTACGTCCTCCTCGTCCAGGAAAACGACCCAGGGAGCAGTGCCCACCTCCAGCCCCGCCTCGCGGGCGGCCTCGACCGAGCGCCGCTCGCTGCGGACGACCGGTGCTTCGAGGTCGTCGGCGGGGAGGTCGGTTCCGATCGCGGCGACAGTCACCGTGAGCTCACGGTAGGCCTGCTTCGCCAGGGCCGCCAGGCAGCGTGCCAGCGCGTCGCGCGACTGACGGTAGACGACAACGACGTCCACCTGCGGCCGGCGGACGGGTGCGACCGGGCGGGGCCGCCGTGCGACCACGTCCGCCCACTGCTGAAGCGAGACGGCATCGTCGAAGGCAGGTCGCGCCGAGCGCGGAGCGCCCCTGGCCGACAGGACACGCCGCAACGCCGCGGCGACCCCCTCGTCTGTCGGCTCCAAGAGCACGTGCTCCCTGTCCTCCGGCGTGATCAGCTCGCCCGTACCGCCGGAGCCGCTCGCAACGAACGGAATGCCGCGCTCGAGGCACTCATAGACGACCATGGGCGAGTTGTCCTCGAGCGAGGGCATGACGGCGAGCGTCCCCGGCCGGCTCAGCCGCGCCAGCGCCTCGTTCTGGCCGAGGCTCGTCTCGAAGGAGATACCGCGCACGGCGCTTGTGGTCGTCTCCGAAAGCAGCGCTCGGACACGATCGGGCGTGAAGTCCTTCGTCGCGCGGCCGAGGAACTCGAGTTCGACGTCCGCCAGCAGCTGGGGCTCGAGTGCGTTGAGGGCGCCGATGAAGGGCCGCACTCCCTTGCGTACCTCGAGGCGGCCGAAGAAGACGAGCCGCTCCAGAGCGCGAGCGCCGTCCGTGCGGGCGGGCTCCGGAGGCGGCTCGCCCGTGGCGCCCGAGCGAGTCAACAGAGGGATGACCTTCGCCGTCTCGGGCAGGCGCCAACCCTGCTGGCGCATCCAGTCGAGCATGTATGCGCTGGGGCTGACTGCGACGTCGGCAAGCTCGATCGCCGCCTGCTCGAGGCGCGTGACGGCGAGCGCCCCCGGCAAAACCCGAGTCTTGCGAGCCATGTCCGCGACCCATTGCCTCGTCCCATGGCAGTAGACGACGAACAACGTGCTCTCGAACGCGAGACCGAGACGGCGCAGCTGCACCGCGCAATACGCGGGGGCGCCGAAGTCCTGGGCTATCACGACGTCCGGTGGCTCACTCCTCAGCGCGAGCTCGACCTCGCGACTCCCGGTGAAGTGCGGCGGCTCGACCGATGTCTCGCGGGGCAAAACGGGTCGAACGCGCACGTCCACACGTTCGTAGAGCCGCCGCCATTCGGAATCGACCGGCCCTGTAGGCGTCTTGCCGAAGTACAGCACTTCGACCTCGTGACCCATTCTCGCGAGCGCGACGGCGAGGAACGTCGTCGCCGCGCCGAGTCCGTTGCCGGCATAGCCCAGCAGCTCGTCTGCCACGAGCGTGATGCGTCGTGGCTGCACGATCCTTCCTAAGCGAGCGCGAAGCGCTGGTCCGGCGCGAGCGCTTCCAC
>JBKJWA010000287.1:0-5515 GCA_046716705.1 Gaiellaceae bacterium | reverse complement strand
AGAGGAGCAGCGGCCCCAGATCCTTGAGCCGCGCCTGCGCGAGCACTTCCCGCTTCTCACGGAGGTAGGCCGCGAGGAAGACGATGAGGAACACCTTCGCGAGCTCGCCGGGCTGGAAGCCGAGCGGTCCGATGTCGACCCAGAGCCGCGCGCCGTTCACCGTCCGCCCGATCACCGGCAGCGCGGGCAGCGCGAGCAGGACGAGCGCGGCGACGCCGCAGACGTACTTGTAGCTCTCGAGCCTGCGGTAGTCGCGCCGGAAGACGAAGAGCGCCGCCGACGACGCCGCCACGCCGACGACGATCCACGCGGTCTGGCGCAGCGCGTCCGTGGGCTCGATTCGGTAGATCTCGATCACGCCGATCGCCGTCAGCAGGCCTACGAGCGGGAGGAGGTACGGGTCGGCGTTCGGCACCGTCAGCCGGAGCACGAGGTGTGCGGCGAGGTAGAGGCAGAGGAAGACGACTCCGTACGTGAGCGAGGCGCTGTCGATCACGTCCTGCCGGGCGATGTAGACGCTTGCGAAACCGAAGCACGTGATGACCGCGACGACGGCCAGCGATGCCAGCTCGCGGTTCCGGTAGCTCACGGGACCACGTCCCTGGCGTACACATTGACCTCACCGAGCGCGCTGTCGCGGCTCTGGAGGTCGTGGTCGAAGAGCTCCTGACGCTCGTCCTGTGAGAGGTTCGCCGCGAGGAGCGGGGTCTCGTGGACGACACGATAGAGCCGAAGCCCGAAACCGAGGTCCCACGGAACGCCCTGGTACACGGCGACGGTGCCGTCCTCCTCTACGCCCACGAAGTGTGCGCGGGAAAGGCCGAACATCGAGAGGGCGCCGAGCACGAGCACGGCCACACCCGTTCCGATGAGCGCGGGGCCAAGCCTCGCCCGACGCTGTGGGGCCGCACGCTCGTCGTGGGCCGCGTACGGGCTCGGAACGCCGTGCAAGGTCTCCTCTTCGGGAGGCAGGCTCGCGATCTCGCCCGTCTCTTCGAGCGTCCTCGCGCTGCCGGTGGCCTCGAAGAGGACGACGGTGATGTTGTCCTCGCCTCCCGCCGCGTTCGCAGCGTCGACGAGCACTCGGGCGGCTTCGTCGAGGTCGTCGCCGTGTTCCTCGAGAACGTCGCGGATCGCCGTATCGCCGACCATCGACGACAGCCCGTCGGAGCAGAGGACGAACACGTCTCCCGGCTTCGCGGGCACGGCAACGACGTCCACCGCCACCTCGGGCTCGGTACCCAGCGCGCGCGTGATCATCGAGCGGTTCGGGTGCTGGCCTGCTTCCTCCGGGCTCAGCCGGCCCGAGCGGACGAGCTCCGCGACGAGCGAGTGGTCCTCGGTCAGCTGGTCGAGCTCGCCGTCGCGGAGGAGGTACGCACGGGAGTCGCCCACGTGACCGATCCAGACGTGGTCGTCCTCGGCGAGCGCCACCGTCATCGTCGTACCCATTCCCGAGACCGACTCGTCGCCGGCGGCGCGCTCGTACACGCTCCGGTTCGCGTCCTCGATGAGCCCGACGACGAGCTCCCGGCCCGTGCGTCCATCCGCGTCCGCGCGGCCGACGACCGCCGCCGCGAGCCGCGAGGCAAGCTCTCCCGCCTGCGCGCCACCCATGCCGTCCGCGATCGCGAACAGTGGCGGCTCGCACACGAACGCGTCCTCGTTCTGACGGCGGCGGCGGCCGGGGTCGGTGAGGCTCGCGGTGCGGACGACGCTCATCGCTCGAAGCGGAAGTCGGTGTCTCCGATGCGGATCACGTCCCCGGGCGCGAGCTTGCGCGGCCCGTCGATGCGCGCGCCGTTGACGACGGTGCCGTTCGTCGAGCCGACGTCCTCGACCCACACGCCGTCCTTACGTGCCTCGAGCCGTGCATGCTGCGTCGACGCGAACTCGTCGTCGAGCGGGATGTCGTTCGCGTGGCCCCGGCCGACCGTGACCGCTGCCGCGTCGATCTCGAAGGCGCGGCCCTCGCCGTCACTTCCCGACGCACCGTCCGCGACGACCACGAGCCGCCCCGTCGCCCGCTTCTCCGGCGACGTTGCCTTGCGCACCTGCTGGGGAGCGAGCACGAAGCTCTCCTGGGGCGTCCTCAGGTCGCGGCTCGCCGTGCGGACAATCTTCCATAGGAATAGGTAGAGCAGCACGAGAAAGCCGATCTTCAGCAGGAGGAGCGCTTCCTCGACCGCTACCTGCGCGGCGATCACGGCAGCTCGCGTATGAAGACGAGCTCGGTCTCTCCGAGGGTGACGGTGTCGCCCGTCTCGAGCTTGGCCCGGTCGAGGCGCGAGCCGTTGACCTCGATGCCGTTCGTGGATCCGAGGTCGACGATCCACCAGGACGTCCCTTCCTGCCGCAGCTCGGCGTGACGGCGCGAGACGTTGGGGTCCGTGAGGCGGATGTCGCATCCCGAGGAGCGGCCGAGCACCGTCACGGGCTTGGTGACGTCGTGCTTCGTCGAGCCGTCCACGAGCGCGATCGTCTCACGGGCGACCTCGGCGCCGGGATTGTCGCCGGCAGGCTCGATCGGCCGGTAGACCATCGTCTGGGCCGGTTCGGCGGAGGGAAGAGGGTGCTTTTCATCCTGCTTCGCGCGCTGCTGGATCATGCGCGTGGCGATCCCGAACTCGCCTACCGCGAGGTCGTCGTCGGTCGTCATCACGACGACCGGAGGCGAGAGCATGACGTAGCTCTCTCGCCTGGCATGCTGAGCGAGATACTCCTGCAGCTCGAGCTTCAGCGACGCCTCGTACGCTTCGAACTGCTCACGGTCGGGGGTGGAGAGGTAGACCGTGTACTCGTTGGGAACGTAGACGCGGGACACGGAGACCGTCCGGTGGTCGTCCATCTCCTTCGTGAGCTTGCGGGCGAGCTCGACGGGCTGGACGCTCGACTTGAACGCACGGCCGAAGACGCCCTCGACGAGCGCTTCGATCTTTTGCTCGAGTGTGCGGAGAATCACGGTAGGGACGGGCTCCGCCCGACGAGTCTACCCGCCGCTGACGGGCTTCAAAGCACGCACCGTGGCCAGGGTCTCGATCGACCTCGGGTCGAGCTCGCGCCGCAGGCGGGCGCGAACGTACGGCTCCAGCAGTAGCCCGACGTAGAGCAGCCAGCCCACCACGACGATGGGCGCGGGCGTGAGCGTCGGCGCAGCGAGCAGCTGCGCGGCGATGAAGAACGCCGCGAGCGCAGCGCTTGCCCACGCGCCGCGAGCGCGCGCAAACGGCAGGGCGACGGCGACGAGGCCGAGCACTACCGCCTGGACGACCGTTACACGCTCGAGCGCGCGCATGACGGCGCTCGCCGCTTCCCCCGGCCGGTCGGACGCTGCGATGCCGAGTCGGTCGAGCCTGCTCGCGCCTGCGACCGCGGCCGCCACGATCACCGCCATCGCGACCTGGATGCCGCGCCGAACGGGGTTCGCAACCGCAAGTCCCGCGACCGGCAGGGCCGCGATGAGCCCGATCGAGGCGAGCAGCGGTCCCAGCGTCACGAACAGGCCGCCCTCCGGGTCCCGCCACGACAGGACGAGCCACACGAGCGCGGCTGCCGCGTAGACGACGGCCAGGCCGAGTGCATAGTTCCCGAGCGGCAGCACGGGCACCGCGAGGCAGAAGGCGAGGGCAAGGCGCTGGTTCCAGAGCGCGAGCACTCCGGCGAGCGCCGCGAGGACGAGCGGCCAGCCGGCAGGGAAGAACGGCAGCGCCGCCGCGCTCCAGGCCGTGAACAGCACAGCGGCGCCGGCGGGAACGAGGCGCCGTGTAATCGCTGTCGGCCTGAGCGGAAGGCGGGGAGGCCGGCGCCGCGAGCGCCTGAGCGCGGGAGCGACCTTGCGCAGCCGCGCCGCGAGCGCCCGGGCCGTCGGCCGTCTCGCCGGGTCGACGGCGAGCGCCCGGTCGACGCATTCGACGATCGCCCTGTCGAGGTCGGGGCGTACGGTCGCGAGCGACGGCGCGCCCTCCTCGATCTGCCGCGCGGTGTCGAGGAGGGAGCCGCTCCAGAACGGGTGGCGACCCGCGAGCGCCTCCCACAGCAGCACGCCGACGGCCCAGACGTCCGCGGCCGGCATTGCGGCCTCGCCTCGGAGGCGTTCGGGGGAGATGTACGCGAGCGTGCCGGGGATGTCACCTACGGCCGTGAGCGTCTCGTGCTCGTGCATTACCGCCAGGCCGAAGTCGAAGAGCTTCACGCTCGTGTGCGGGCCTTCCGCGAGCAGGACGTTCGCGGGCTTGACGTCGCGGTGGACGATGCCGTGGGCGTGGGCGTTCGCGAGGCCGTCGAGAATCTGCGCGCCGGCCTCGAGCACGGCAGCGTCGTCGAGGGCGTCCTCGCGAATCGCCTCGCGAAGCGTCCGGCCGGCGACGTACTCGTAGACGATGTAGACGTGGCCGGGGTCGCGGGCGAGTGCATGAGCTCGCAGACAGCGCTCGTGGCGAAGCTTCGCAGCGGCGCTCGCCTCGCGTTCCGCCCGGGCACCGGAATTGCCGTCGCGCGGGACGATCTTCAGTGCGACCTCGACGCCGCTTTCCTCCTCCACGGCGAGCCACACCGAGCCCGAGCTTCCCGAGCCGAGAGGCCGAATCGGACGGTAGCGCCCGAGCACGAGCGATCCAGGAGCTACTGCAGCGGCCGTTCGTGCCATCGACACCGTCCGCTTTGGCCATGCGGGCCCGAACTCCTCTCGCATGGTTCTCGCCGGTCGATGGGCTACAGTGGCCCGTTGTCTCATGAGCGCACGACCACCTGACGACGACATCGAGTTCGACTTCTTCGAGGACGAGACGAGCGAGCAGTCGCCGCCCGACTGGCTGCACGACGAGCAGGAGGCTGCTGCCCCGCGCGAGGAGCCTCGGCCTCCCCGGCGGCACTCCGGCACGGGCGGTGGCGCGGGCGCCGGGGGTCTCGGCCCGCGCGGCAGGCTCATCGCGCTCGTCGGCGCCGCCGTCGTCCTCGCAATCCTGCTCGTCTTCCTCATCCTCAGCTGCACGGGCGAGGGCAAGGCCGGCACGTACGAGAAGTACATGGAGGACATGAGGGTCGTCGCGAACGGGTCGGACAAGATCGGCCGCGATCTCGATGCGGCCTTGACGACGCCTGGCGTCAAGCCCAACCAGCTCGCGACGACGCTCGACGGGCTGGCGGATCTCCAGCAGCAGGAGCTGAGCGAGGCGGAGGCGATCTCCGAGCCGGGCGCCCTGGCCGACGAGCAGGCCGCCGTGCTCCAGTCGCTCTCCTTCCGCATCACCGGCATGAGAAGGCTCGCCGACGTCTTCCGGGCCACCGCGGGCTCCGACGACGCGTCGGGCGCGTCGCTCCAGCTCGCCGCACAGGCGAACCGGCTCGTGACGAGCGACGTCATCTGGGCAGATCTGTTCCGCGCCGCCTCGCTCGCGCAGATGCGTTCCGACGGCGTGTCGGGCGTTCCCGTACCCGAATCCGACTTCGTCCAGAACCCCGAGTTCGGGAGCCCCGGCTACTGGGAGCCGGTGTTCGAGCGTGTGAACGGCGCGGC
>JBKJWA010000286.1:0-3440 GCA_046716705.1 Gaiellaceae bacterium | reverse complement strand
CCAGTACCCGCACGAGTTCTCGGGAGGCATGCGGCAGCGCGGCATGATTGCGATGGCTATCGCCAACTCGCCGTCCGTGCTGGTCGCCGACGAGCCGACGACGGCGCTCGACGTGACGATCCAGGCCCAGATCATGGAGGTGATCAAGGCCGCCCAGCGCGAGACGCACGCAGCGATCGTCCTCATCACCCACGACCTCGGGCTCATCGCCGAGCTCGCCGACCGCGTCGTCGTCATGTACGCCGGGCGCGTCGTCGAGCTGTGCGACGTCTACACGCTCTTCCACGATCCGAAGCACCCGTACACGGTCGGCCTTATGAACAGCCTCGCCAGGCTCGATTCGGACCAGGCCCAGCTCGAGCCGATCCCGGGTCAACCCCCGAGCATGATCAGCCCGCCGCCGGGCTGCGCGTTCCATCCGCGCTGCGTCGTGTCCCAGGGCCGCGCGCTCTGCCGCACCGACGTTCCACCGCTGCGCGACTTCGGTGACCACGTGGCCGCTTGCCACTTCGCCGAGGAAGTCTCGGCCCAGCGCGTGCCTGCCGGTACGTCAGGGGGCCAGTCGTGAGCGAGGCGATGGGCGAAACGACAGCTACCGCGGATCCCGACGAGATCCTCCGCGTCGAGGGCCTCGTCAAGTGGTTCCCGATCAAGGCGGGGGTGTTCAAGCACACGATCGGCCACGTGCGTGCGGTCGACGGCGTCGACCTGACGGTGAAGCGTGGCGAGACGCTCGGGATCGTCGGCGAGTCGGGCTGTGGCAAGACGACGCTCGGCCGGACGATAATCAAGCTCACGGAGCCCACCGGCGGCAAGATCGTCTTCAATGGCGCAGATATCACCGCGTACAAGCGGAGGGACATGCGGCCGGTGCGGCGCGACCTCCAGATCGTCTTCCAGGACCCGTACGCGTCGCTGAATCCCCGGATGACGGTCCGCGAGATCGTCGCCGAGCCGCTCCGCATCCACGATCTCTATCGCGGCAAGGAGGGGCGCCGCAAGGTGGAGGGGCTCCTGCGGACGGTCGGCCTGAGCCCGGAGCACGCGAACCGCTTCCCACACGAGTTCTCGGGCGGGCAGCGCCAGCGAATCGGCGTCGCCCGCTCGCTCGCGCTGAACCCCGAGCTACTCGTGCTCGACGAGCCGGTGTCCGCGCTCGACGTCTCTATTCAGGCGCAGGTCGTCAACCTTCTCGACCAGCTTCAGGACGAGTTCGGGCTCACGTACCTCTTCATCGCGCACGATCTCTCCGTCGTCCGGCACATCTCCGACCGGGTCGCGGTCATGTACCTCGGCAAGGTCGTCGAGGTCGGAACGAGGCAGCAGGTCTACGAGACGCCGATGCACCCGTACACGCAGGCGCTGCTCTCGGCCGTGCCGATCGAATCTCCCGACCAGCGCGGCAAGCGCACGAGGATCATGCTCGAGGGGGACGTGCCGAGCCCAGCGAATCCCCCTTCGGGCTGCCGCTTCCGGACGCGATGCTGGAAGGCCAAGGAGATCTGCGCCCAGGAGGAGCCGCCGCTCGTGTCGCATGGTGGCTCAGGACAGCCCGTCGCCTGCCATTTCGCGGAGATCATGCGTCCCCTCGAGCTCGCCGAGAGGACGAAGGTGCCGACGCTGCCGGGCGAAGTGCCCGCCGGGTAGTCCGCTACCTTGGCGAGGTGACCACTAACTCCGGGCGCCCGGGCTCGTCTGAATGGACATGAGACCGGTTCGGCCTCTCGTTTGTGAACGGGTTCGCGGGCAGATCTCCGTCGGTCTGGACGGCGAGCTGTCGCAGCTCGAGCGCGTGATGATCGCCTCCCATCTCGAGCGCTGCGATGCCTGCGGGGCGTACGAGACGGAGGTGCGCGGCTTCACGAGCGCACTGCGCCAGGCGCCGCTCGAGCCGATGGGGAGACCGCTTGTCATTCACAGGCGCCGCAGCCGGCACATGGGGGCCCGCCTCCAAGTGGCCGCCGCTGCAGCCGTTGCGGTTGCGTCGCTCGTGGGCGTCAACCAGGCACTGCGAGGGCAGCAGCTGGACATCGAGTCGCCCGCCTTCGTTCCCGAGACCCCCGCGAACATCAACTACATGACGAGGCAGCAGGTGGAGCGCGAGCAGGCCATTCTCGCCCGCGCGCCCCTACCCGGCCAGCCGGTCCAGCTCAAGGGCCAAGTTCTTTAAGCCCGGAATCTGACGATTTCCGGGGCGCTGAAGCCTTCTCCGTGACCCGTCGTGGGCGGCGCCCGTCACGCCGGTCGCGGCCATAAGCTCGGAAGTCTGTCGACTACCGAGCGCGAGAGGTGGTCTCCGAGCAGCCGCTGTGAGCCGCGCCCGCCCAGGTCGGTCGCGGCGGCGTATGGGTGTTGATCTAGTCCGCCGGTGACGTGCTGGCGAGAAGGTCGCGAGCAGGGTTGAGGTCCCCTTCGCTGACGAATACCTCCCGCCAGCTCCCCCCACCGAGGATGTGGCTGGGCTCAATACGTCGATCGCCGCAGTTCACTCCCTGCGCGCGCAGCAAAGCGCAGATGACGTCGACTTCCCCCTGGCTCGCAACAACCGTCAAACGCACAACGTCGGACACAGCGACAGTTTCACCGCCGAATCGGCGTGCGCGTACCCAGGCGGGTAGCCGGCACGATGTCGGCGCCGCGACCGACATGTGCGGTCGCGGCCCACCACCGCTTCGCTGAGACACCTAGCGCTCGGAAATCGCCAGATTCCGAGCGCTAGTGAGAGCCGATTGGTTCTACTGAAATGCCCTGCTCGTTGAGGCTCGCGAACACGCGGTTCGCCTTCGTCCAGCCTGGGAACTGGAGCGCATTCGTGCCCGTGAGCAGGTCTTCCTGGCCCGGGAGGCTCGCGTCGTGCGCCGTGGCGGCAAGAGCCGCGGCGAGTTGGTGGAACGCGGCGACGAGCTTCGTCGACTCGTCCTCGAAGCCCTGAGCCGTGCCGGCGTCGTCGAAGTCGTCGGCTGCCTTGTCGATGAGGTCGGCGGCCCCATTCATGCGATCGACGAGCTCCTCGAACGTCCCCGTGCCTTGCGTGATCTGTGCCAGGGCGAAGTCCACGCGGTCGCGCGCCGAGACGACGGCTTCCGCGTAGTCCTCCTTGGAGACCGTCTCCGAGCCGCCGCCGCAACTCGCGACGACGCCGGCGGCGACGACCGCTACACAGGCAAGAACGAGTGCGCGAATCACTCCGGAAATGTACCCGTGAGCGCGTTAGGTGGCGGTCAACATGACGTTAGGCTCCGGTAGACTGCGGGCACCGGCGTGGCAGCGCTGACGTCGCGCCCGATTCCCTCGAAAGCACACCCATGATTCGTATGTCCGCCTAGGAGCAAGGCCGCGAGAACGTCGTCAAGTTCTTCGATATCAGAGGTGTCGTCGTCGACGCCGTCTTCCCCGAAAGCCTGCCTCAGATCACGAGCGCGCTCCGTATTTCCTTGAAC
>JBKJWA010000285.1:0-3372 GCA_046716705.1 Gaiellaceae bacterium | reverse complement strand
GGGCGGCTGCTCCGGTACCTGTGGCGCGGACAGACGAACGTCAATCTCGAGCTCGTCCGTCAGGGCGCTGCAGCGCCGTACTTCTACGGCGGCGACCTGGGTCGCTACGCCAATCGGCTCCTCGCGGCAGCCAGGGCCGCGAAGGCTGCGAGGCGCGGACTCTGGGGTGCGTGTCCCGGAACGATCCTGGATCCGATTCGCCAGGTCGAGACGCGCCAGAAGGACACGACACCGCGCCCCATCGTTCCGCGAGCCGGCTGCGATCCGTCGTATCCAGGTGTCTGCATTCCGCCGTATCCCCCGGACCTCGACTGCTCTGACGTCCCCCACAAGCGCTTCAAGGTCGTCGGCACCGACCCGCACGGCTTCGACGGCGACCGCGACGGCATCGGCTGCGAGACCTGACGATCCCGCCGCGTCCTACGTCGAGGCGAACGTCCTCCAGCATGGCCGCGACGGCCAAGAGCAGCACGAGTATGACGACCAGCTGCTCGTTCGTCAGCTCCACGACGACACCTTACGGCGGGGCGAGCGCCCCGGTAGGAGGGCTTCGGGCCTGGTCAGCTCCGCTGTAGCCGGTAGAAGACCTCGTCGAACTTGAAGAGCCGCGCGATCCCATCGGGCTCGGTGTCCGCCACCTCGACATCGGTGATCCGCCACCCTGGGAACGCACGCTCGCACCCTGGGAACGCACGCTCGACGTCGGAGCGGCTTGCACCACGGGGCAGCGGGCCCCTCCGTCGGGGGGCGAAGCAGTCGAGGATCACCGTGGCGTCGGGAGCCGCGACGGCGCTCACCTCTTTGCCCATCGCCGTGCGTTGCGAGTCGGTGAGGCCGTGGAACGTTCCGGTGTCGAGCAGGAGACGGAATCCCGAGCCCACGCCGGCCTCGCGCAATCCCGTGACGCTCCCGTGCACGAGCCGCATCTCGACCCCCGCCGCCTCGATTCGCTCGCGGGCGCGGCGTAGCGCCTTCTCGACGATGTCGACTCCGGTCACCGCCCAGCCCCGCTTCGCGAGCTCGACACCCCACACTGCGCTGCCCGTGCCGATGTCGAGGGCGGTCCCGTAGGGAGGCCCGTTCCCACCCTCCTCGCGAGCGACGAGCTCGAGAAGCGTGCGAGCGAACCGGGGGTTGTCAGCGAGGTCTTCCCAGGGGTGAAAGCCAATCGTGTAGGCGAGCCGATAGTTCATGCCGGCTCCCCATGATGACGTAGCTGCGGCCGCCGGGCCAGTCTTGGTAGACACAGACGAGCATGGGTCAGATGAGATCGACATCGAGTAGCAGCGATGGAAAAAAGGGCGGCGGCTCCTCACCAAAGCATGGGAGCCGCCGCCCTTCCCGAGAGCGTGTCTTAGCTGCGGATCACGTTGCTGCGACCCGGCCGGTAGCAGCTGCCAACCTGGAGCTGCGGCAAGACCACGCGAACCCTCAAGCGCGGTCTGATCGTCGATCGGAACGCCACCGACGAGATGACCGTCGGAGCGACGCCCGTGCTGTTCGCGCGCAGGAGCACGCGCTTGACCGTGACCCAGCGCCCGAGCGTTCCGTTGAAGCGCTGGAAGGTGCCGTACTTGCCGGCGAAGCTCCGCGCAGCTAGTACGCGCAGCGAGTAGCGCTTAGCTGCCAGCTTGCGCAGACGCAGCTTCGGGCGCACATTCGCCGAAACCGCGTTACTCGTCGTATTCTTGACCTGGACCGTGTAGACCGTGTTCCTCAGCGGCCGCACGACTGCAGTGAAGGCACCACCGGTCGTCGTCAGCACCGTGGTCACTTTCGTAGCAACGGCCGGCCCGCAGGGATCTGCGAGGACGTCGACGTGCTCCCCGACCTTCTGGTTCGAGAGCGTTCCGGTCAAGGTGACGTTGCCCCCGTAAATGACGAGCCGCGGCTTAGCCGCGAGCGTCAGCGTGTCTGGGCCCGGCGGATTCGGCGGATTCGGCGCGCCGACTACCGTCACAGTTCCGCGGTACGTGTTCCCTTTCACATTGGGATCCGAGTAGGTGTAGTGGCCCGCCGCCTGGAAGGTGCAGGTACCGCTCTGCGTCGGCTGGAGAACGAGTGGGTTCGGCACACAGGTCACGCCCGTCGTGGGCTTGAAGACCACCTGGTGGGCGACCGTGTCGGAGTTCGTGAACTGAATGCTGTCCCCCACCGCAATCGTCACGTCCTTGGGGACATAGCCGTTCTTGTTGATGGTCACCGCCACGGTCTTCGCTATGGCGGCGCCTGCGATCGCGAATGAAGCGATCGCGATCGCGATCAGCATGAGCTTACGCATCGAGTGTTCCTCCTTGCCCGGCGTTCTGCACGTCTTCGCGTCAGAAGGCCTGAGATTGCTTTCCACAACTGTGCTTTTCCACCAGACAGCCGCTGGGAAACGGGATTTTCATACAACTTGCAGGGATTTCACACAACCGGCACTTTCGGTGCCCTCTTCCGGGCCCTCTTCTTCCGGGCCCTCTTCCGGCCTGCGTTGCCAGCTCAGAGACAGAAACCCCGCGATATGCGGGGCTTTCGTCTGTGGGCCGGTCTGGAATCGAACCACTGACCATCCAGTTCGCCGCCGTGGCCGACCTGTGCGGCCGCGGCTCACTCATGCTCGCCTTGACACGCGGCCAAAGGCCGCACGCCCGAGCGGAAAGCGAAGCGGGGGAGGGAACAATGGGCCGGGCTGGAATCGAACCAGCGACCTTGGGATTAAAAGTCCCCTGCTCTGCCGACTGAGCTACCGGCCCCCAAGCGAGTATAGGAGCGGGTTCTCGCTGGATGTCGTATGGTTTCCACGTGGTATCCATCGGGTATCAACGCGCTGTGCGCATGCTGATGCGATGTGCCGAGCCTGGTTGTTCCACGATCGGCTTTGGCCGCATGTGCATCAATCACGAGCCGAAGCTGACGCAGGTGTTCCCACGCGGACGGCCGTGGCCTCCGCCTGTCTCGGTGAATATGCAGACGCAGCTGCTCGCGCCGATCCGCCAGACGGTGCGCACGGCGTCTTCGCTCGTCGATTCGTAGACCGTGGCCAGGGGGTACGCGGAGGGTCCGGCGGCCGAGGAAGCCGAGGCGCGTCGCGACGCGCTCGAGCGTGGCCAGCTGCTCGAGGAGCCGCCGCCCGATCGCCCGGCCGTCTACGGCTCGACCGCGGATGATCCCGACCGACACTTCATCGGCTGGCTCGGCGACGTCGATCCGGACAAGCTCTTCGCGAGCGGGAAGGCGTGGGGCATCACCGTCGTCAGGCGGTCGGACTCGGGCTGATGGACGCGGCCCGGGTGAGCCTCCTTCGCTGGTTGCGCCGGCAGCTGCGTGAGCCGTCGGCCATCCGCGAGCACCTCGAAGCCGCTGTCGAGAACGACGATCCCGGCGAGG
>JBKJWA010000284.1:0-6914 GCA_046716705.1 Gaiellaceae bacterium | reverse complement strand
ACGCCGCCTCGTGCTCGAGGACGCCCTCGACGATCCGCTCGCGCTTCATGATCTCGATGTTCTTGAGCGCGATCGCGCACATGACCGGGTGGCCGCCGAAGGTGATGCCGTGCGAGAACATCGACGTGTCGGCGAGGAACGGCTCCATCACGCGGTCCGTCGCGACGACCGCGCCGATCGGCGCATACGACGAGGAGAGCCCCTTCGCGCACGTGACGATGTCGGGACGGATGTCGTAGCGCTCCGAGGCGAACCAGTGCCCGACGCGGCCGAAACCGGTGATCACCTCGTCGGCCGAGAGCAGGATGCCGTACTTCGTGCACAGCTCACGAACGCCCTGCCAGTAGCCCGTCGGCCCGACGAACGTCCCGCCCGCGTTCTGCACCGGCTCCATGTGCACGAGGCACACGGTGTCCGGGCCCAGGTCGAGGATCGTCTGCTCGAGCTCGTCCAGCAGGAACGAGGTGAACTCCTCCTCCGTCTCCTCGACCGGCCGGTGGTAGCGATTCGTGTTGGAGACATGTCGCACCTCGGGCACGAGCGGCTGGAAGGGGTCGCGGATGCCGGGCACGCCCGTCAGCGCGAGCGCACCGAGCGTCGTCCCGTGGTACGCGATGTGCCGGGCGATCGCCTTGTACCGAATGCCGGGCTGCGCCCCGCGCGCGATGTGGAACTGCCGCGCGAGCTTCCACGCCGACTCGACCGCCTCCGATCCGCCGGACACGAAGAAGACGCGGTTGAGGTCACCCGGTGCGAGCGACGCCACCTCCTCGGCCAGCTCGATCGCGCGCGGGTGCGAGTACGACCAGTTCGTGTAGAACGGCAGCTCCCGCATCTGCGCGAGCGCCGCCTGGCCGATCTCCCCGCCGAACGAGTAGCCTATGTTGACCGAGAAGAGCCCGGCGAGCGCATCGAGATACCGCGTGCCGTGCACGTCCTCGAGGTAGCAGCCGTCGCCGCGGACGATGATCGGCACCTCGGCCTCGCGGTACCCGCCCATGCGGGTGAAATGCAGCCACAGGTGCTCCTGCGCGGATCGCTGAAGCTGCTCCCCGACGAGAGCCTCGGTCACGACGCATCCGTTTCGAGAGGCACGTCCACCTGCCGGCGCCGCACCGGAGCTCCCAGCACGTAGCCGACGACAGCGAGCAGCGTGATCACGCCGAGCGTCCCGAGCGTGAACGCCTCGAAGCGCGCGCGAGAGAGCCCCCACGAGTCCTCGAAGTCGTAGGGGATGCCGGCCCACTTCTCGATCGTTCCCGGGAAGATCGCCACCCACGTGCCGAGAGCGACCCACGCCGTGCAGAGCCCGGCTGCCACCCACATGCCGACTTCGCCGAACGGCACACGGTACGGCCGGTGGACCTCCGGGAACTTCCGCCGCAGGACGATGGCCGCGGGGAACACCCAGAGGTAGGAGATGAGCGTCGTCGAGATGGCGATGAAGAGGACGGCCGTGAAGGCGCTCGCCGTCGACTCGTTCTCCAGCAGCTTCACCGCCGCGATCATGAACGCCGACGCGACGACGCCCGACAGGAGGTTCACGCGCACCGGCGTGCCGAGGCGCTCGTTGAAGACGCCGAAGAAGCCCGGGGCCGCTCCGTCGTAGGCGGCGACGGCCTGGACGCGGTCGGAGCCGATCATCCAGACGGCTCCCGACGTCATCAGCGTGAAGATGAAGCCGAGCGCCGTCAGCGTGAACAGCGTGTCCCCCGCCCCGCCGTAGACCGTGAAGACGGCGGCCATCGCGTCGATGAAGCCTCCGAGCCCTGAAACCGCTTCCGCGGGTAGGACGAGGAGGATGCAGAAGATCGGCACTGCATAAAGGACTACGCCGATCGCCGCGCTGCGGGCGACGGCGACGGGCACGTCGCGCTGCGGGTTCACCATCTCCTCCGCCGCGCCGTTCTGCAGCTCGAAGCCGACGTAGTTGAAGAGCAGCAGCGGCACGAGAGCAAGGAAGATCGCGCTTGTCGGCTTGAGGTCGGAGGCGGCGATCCCGTGTACGCCGTGGTCGAACGCATAGATGACGACCGAGAGGGAGAAGAAGCCGAGCACGGCGATGCGCATGAAGGCACCGGCCGTGGGGATCCACTTCCCGTAGCGAAGCGAGGCGATGGCGACGATGATCGAGAACCAGATGAAGGCGAGCTTGAAGGCGTAGTCGCCCGCCGTTCCCGTGCCGATGTCCGGCAGCTGCTCCGTCGCCACCCAGGCGGCCGTCGCAATGAAGGCAAGCGAGCCGCCCACCCAGAGCGGGTTCGTGATCCAGTAGTAGACGGCGGCGATCGCGGCCGAGAAGCGGCCAAAGGCGAGCTTCGACCATTCGTACGGGCCACCTTCCTGCGTGAACGCGCTCCCCACTTCGGACATGAGCAGGGCGTACGGGAGGACGAACGCCGCTGCCAGGACGATGAGCCATGTGAACCCCTGGCCGCCGTTCGACGCGACGATGCCTAGCGTGTCCAGGCCGACGAAGGCGCAGATGGTGAAAAACAGCATGTCGAACCGGCGGAGAGCCTTCTTGAGCTTCTTCTTCTCCTCGACGGCCAGTGCCGTCGTGTGCTCGACCGCGTGTGGGTGTGAGACTGTCGCCATCACTCCTCCTTCGTCCGTCCCCCGTGTGGTCGTTCAGGCGAGCGTTACTCGCACAGCTGGGGCGTCGCTGGCAAAGACCGCCAGCTATGCGAGCTTGACCGCGACGTGCTTGATTCGGGTGTACTCCTCCATCGAGTAGATCGACATGTCCTTGCCGTAGCCCGACTCCTTGAAGCCTCCGTGCGGCATCTCGGAGGACAGCGGGAACAGATGCTCGTTCACCCAGACGGTGCCGAAGTCGAGCTTCGCCGCCACCTTCAACGCCCGGCCCACGTTCTCGGAGAAGACCGACGCGGCGAGGCCGTAGCGGACGCCGTTCGCCATCGCGATCGCCTCGTCGTCGGACGAGGAGCGCTGCACGGTGACCACCGGGCCGAAGACCTCCTTCTGCACGATCTCCGAGTCCTGCTCGACATCGGTGACCACCGTCGGCTGCACGAAGAACCCGCGGTCGCCCACGGTGCCGCCGCCGGTGACGACGGTCGCCTTCGCGTCCACTGCACGCTCGAGGAACCCGAGCACCCGCTCGCGCTGCTCGGCGGAGATGAGTGGTCCCATGTCGACGTCCTCGCCCTCAGCCGGGTCTGCGACCTTCATCGCCTCGACCGCCTTCACCGACTCGGCGAGCACGTCGTCGTAGACCGCTTCGTGGACGATGATCCGCGACGAGGCTGTGCAGTCCTGGCCGGTGTTCCAGTAGCCGCCGATCTTGATCGCCTCGGCGACGGTGGCCGGATCTGCATCGTCGAGCACGACCATCGGCGCCTTGCCCCCCAGCTCGAGGTGCACGCGCTTGAGGTTGTCCGCCGCGTTGCGGGCGATCGTCTTTCCCGTCTCGACGTCACCGGTCAGGGAGACGAGCCTGATGTCGGGATGCCGGACGAGTGAGTCGCCGACGGGAACGCCGTCGCCGGTGAGCACCTGGACGACGCCCGGCGGCACGACCTCCTGCGCGAGCTCGAAGAAGCGGAGCGTCGTCAGGGGCGTCTGCTCGGCGGGCTTGAGGATCTGGACGTTGCCGGCGGCGAGCGCCGGTCCGAGCTTCCAGACGGCCATCATCAGCGGGTAGTTCCAGGGTGTGATCCCGGCCACGATGCCCAGCGGCTCGCGGCGGATGATCGACGTGTAGCCCTCGACGTACTCGGCCGCGGACTTGCCCTCGAGGTTGCGGGCGGCGCCCGCGAAGAAGCGGAGGTTGTCGACGGAGAAGGGGATCTCGTCAACCGCGATCGCCGCCGGCTTGCCGACGTTCAGCGACTCCAGCTGCCACAGCTCCTCGGCGTTCTCCTCCATGACGTCGGCGAGCGCGAGCAGGAGCTCCATCCGGTCCTTCGGCGTCTTCGACCGCCACTCGTCCCAGGCGTCGCCGGCAGCCTCGACCGCGCGCTCGACGTCCTCCGCCGAGCAGCGAGGCACCTCGGCGATGACCTCGCCCGTCGACGGGTTGAGCACCTCCATCGTCTGGCCGTCGACCGCGTCGACCCACTCGCCGCCGACGAGGTTCTTGTGTTGCGCCACCGTCACAGCCATCTCACGACCTCCTCACGCCTCTCGGGCCACCATTATCAACCGACGACGTTCGCCCACGCACGCTGCCAGCGCGTGTACGGGACGCAGTTCGTGCGGCCGGCGAACCCGCAGCGCGCCGCGGGCGTCTTCCAGAACTCGAGCCGCTTGAGCAGCGCGGCCGGCGCCGAGCCGTAATACGCGGCGCACGAGCCCTCCTCCGTCGCGTCCATGATCGGGCACGCGAGCGGATTGACGGGCGACTCGCGGAGCAGCAGCGACTGCGATGCCTGGACGTCTGGGCCGAGCACGTGTCGCATCCAGAGATACGCGCAGTTGGGATGGCGCGCCTGCTTCGCGAGGAGCCAGCTGTCCGCCCAGGCAGTCGCGCCCTCGCGCGGCACCCGCCGGCTCACGGGCACGTCTGCCGCCAGCAGGGCGTGGCGCTGGTACGGCCAGCTCGAGCCGACGACCGCCGCCGCCGTGCGAAAGTCGAGGATCTGCTCGCTCGCGTACTGCCAGTAGCGCTTCACGAGCGGCGCCTGGCGCCGCAGGAGCGCCGTGGCGGCGTCGAACTGTCGCGGCGTGAGCTCGTAGACGTCCCGGATGCCGAGCTTAGGCGTGCTGGACTTCAGGTACAACGCTGCATCGGCGATCTGCATCGGATTGTCGGGAATCGACACCTTGCCCCGGAAGCGTGCGTCGTATACCGCTCGCCACGACAGGGGAACGGGGCCCTTTGCGTCCGTGCGGTAGAGCAACTCGTTCGGCGTCCACATGACGGTCACGCCGTAGTGGACGCCGCCCACGGTGTTGGCGGCCGGCGAGCGGAACGCCGGCGCCAGCTGCCGCCACTGCGGAATGAGCTTCACGTTGACCGGCCGGACGTACTTGCGCGCGATCAGCTCGCCGCTGATGTCGCCCGAGGCCGAGACGACGTCGTACGGCCCGCGTCTCATGAGCTCCACCATGTCGGCCGACGATGACGCGTCGCGCTTCGTGATCTTGCAGCCCGTCGCGCGCTCGTACTCACCGGAGAACGACGGGTGCGAGTAGCCGGGCCACTGGAGCACGACGAGCGAGCCCTCCGGCTTGCCGAGCTTCTGGGGCAGCTTCGCGGAGTCGGAGCCGACGCCCGACACCGGCACCGCAAGTGCGCAGACGACGGTCGTCAGGAGCGTCGCGCGGCGCACGCTACTCCTTGGGGCCTGCAAAGCTCGGCGACTCCTCGGTGATCCGGGTCGCAATCCACACGGGGATGATCGAGACGAGGATGACGAAGAGCGCGACGACGTTCACGATCGGCTGTTCGACAGGCTTGAAGAGATTGGCGAAGATCCAGATCGGTAGCGTCTGCTCCGCACCGGACGTGAAGATCGTGACGACGACCTCGTCCCACGAGAGCGCGAACGCGAGCAGGCCGCCCGCGAGAAGCGCCGTCCGCAGCTGCGGGAACGTCACGTGGCGGAACGTCTGCCACGAGTCGGCGCCGAGGTCTTTCGATGCCTCCTCGAGGTTCCCGTGCAGCCTGCGCAGGCGCGCGACGGCGTTGTTGAAGACGACGACGATGCAGAACGTCGCGTGGCCGATGATGATCGTCCGCAGGCCGTAGGTCATGTCGACCGTCGTGAATGTCGTCTGGAGAGCAAGCCCGGTGATGATGCCTGGCAGCGCGATCGGAAGGATGACGAGCAGCGTCACGGTATCGCGTCCGAAGAACGAGAAGCGCGCCATCGCCAGCGAAAGCAGCGTGCCGAGCACGAGCGCAACTGCGGTCGCGCCGAGCGCCGCGCGCACCGACATCCAGAGCGCGTCCCGCACGTCGGGGTTGTGGTACGCGACGCTGAACCACCGCGTCGTCAGCTCCTCGATCGGCCACCCCTGCGTGACGCTCTCGTTGAAGGCATAGACCGCCACGAGGATCAGCGGGATGTAGATGAAGGCGAGCGTCAGGCCGGCGCCGGCACGCAGGAGCGCACGGGTGAGACGGGACTCGGTCATAGCGCCTCGAATGCCTTCAGTCGCCGGGCAGCGAGGAGATATGCGGTCATGACGACGATGGGCACGAACGTGAAGGCTGCGGCGACCGGGAGGTTCACGCCCCGCTCGGCATAGATGACGGTTCCGATGAACTGCTGGTTGGAGATGAGCGACGGCGCGATGTAGTCGCCGAGCGTGAGCGAGAACGTGAAGATCGAGCCTGCGACGACGGCGGGGAAGACGAGCGGCAGCGTGACCTTGAAGAACGTCCGCGCCGAGCGTGCGCCGAGGTCGCCTGATGCCTCGAGCAGCGAGCTCGGGATGCGTTCGAGGCCCGCGTAGATGGGCAGGATCATGAACGGCAGCCAGAGGTACGTAAAGACGAGCCACAGGCCGACCATCGAGTAGCCGTCGAACTGGAGCCCGAGCGGCTCGAGTAGCCAGTTGATGACGCCGTTGTCCGAGAGGATCGTTCGCCACACGTACGCCTTTACGAGGTAGCCGGCCCAGAGGGGCGTCAGTACAGCGACGACGAGGATCGTGCGCGTGCGCCGCGAGGCGACCCGCGCCATGTAATACGCGATCGGAAACGCCAGCAGAGCGCAGGCGACCGTGACGAGCGCGGCCATGCGGATCGTCCGTAGCGCGACGTCGCGGTAGACATCCTGCTCGAAGATCCGCTCGAAGTTGTCGAGGGTGAACGTGTGGACGATCTCGGCCGTGAAGACGTCCGTGTCCCAGAACGACGCCATGAGAAGGACGAACAGCGAGCCGAGGTAGCCGATCAGCAGCCAGCCGAGCGGCGCCGCCAGCAGCGCGCCCAGCGAGGC
>JBKJWA010000283.1:0-2901 GCA_046716705.1 Gaiellaceae bacterium | reverse complement strand
GTGTCGGTACGGGTCGCTGCACACCCTTCGGTGACGGCAGTGGTGGGGCTCGCTCCGTGGATCGACGAGCGCGTCGACCTCTCGCCCCTTCGTGGGAAACGTCTCGCGATCCTCCACGGCGGCCTCGACAGCCCGCTTCCCGCCATCCCCGGCGTCACCGCCCGGCACTCGCGGCGGGCGTACGAAAGGGCCGCGGCGAGCGGGATCGACACGGCGTACACGTTGATTCGGGGCGGCCTCCATGGCACGGCCGTGCGCTCGCCGTCGGGACGACTGCTGCCGCTGCCCCGCGCCCGAGCGTGGCTGGAGGCGGTCGCCGCGGAGATCGCCCTCTTCGAGGACGCCAGCTGATGGATCGGAACCGTCCGGTCTACACGGTGGTCGAGCGAATCCTCCGCCCGCTGTTCATGTTCGTCTACCGCGTGAAGATCACCGGTCGCGAGCACGTTCCCGAATCCGGGCCGTGCGTGCTGGCGGCCAACCACGTCTCGGTCATGGACGGCTTCTTCCTCGGAATCGCCGTCACGCGGCAGGTCCGGTTCATGGCGAAGGCGGAGCTGCATCGCGTGCCGATCGTCAAGCAGATCCTCGAAGGCGCCGGGGCGTTCCCGGTCGAGCGTGGCGCCGACGCGGGACGGGCGGTCGCTGCGGCCGTGAAGCTGCTCGAGCAGGGGGCGGTCGTCGGAGTCTTTCCGGAAGGGACGTCGTTGCCGGACGAAAAGCGCGGTTACAAGCGCGGGGCGGCGAGGCTCGCGCTCGCGACCGGTGCACCCCTCATCCCGGTAGCCCTCGTCGGCACGCACCTGACCCTCGAGCCGCGGACACACCGCATCCGCCTGCCTCGCGTACGCATCGTCATCGGCGAGCCGTTGCGCGTGGATCGCCAGGAACCGACCGAGGCGGCTGCCACCGAGCTCACAGCGCGGCTTCAGCAGGCGATCGAGACGCTCGTCGCGAAAGGCGGTGTCTGACACCGGGCGAAGAGAAATGGCTTGGTAGAGCTGATTTTCTCGGCTCGGTGTCAGACACCGATGTCTCCTACGGACTTCGGCCGCGCCTGCGATCCGCCGCTCGCGGCCCCTTCAGCGCGCTCAGAGACGGACGACGAACCAGCCGTCGACATTGTCGCAGAGCACCTGGCGAGGGCGCTCGTGCGCGTACGTGTAGACCGGCAGCTTGTTGCGCGTCACCTGGAGCTTGCCGTTCGGCCTGCGGATCGTGCCGAAGGTGCCCGAGAGGCCGGCGATCTTCCTGGGCACTGCTGCCGCAGACTTCACGATCAGCGGCGGCCATGCCTTCGCGCACGAACCGACGCAGCGGATCTTGCCACCGGCCTTCTTCTCCACCTGCCAGTAGTAGAGGACCTGCTTGTCGATGCGAGAGAGGACCTTGCCGAACGTCGGATCCACGAACGACGACACGGGCGGCTTTGCGGCGACCGCGCCGGAAGCTGCGGCCGCGACCGAAGGCATCACGAGCACGAGTGCGACCATCGCGATCGCAGTTCGTTTGAGGTTCATGCCCGTAGTGATAGCTGAATCGTGTCTGCCAGAGGCGCCGCGCGGAGTGAGTTCACGCAGCGTTAACACTGACCTCGAACCAGAAGATCGAGCCGCGGCCGACCTCGCTCTCGAAGTCCATGCGACCGCCGTGCGCCTCGATGATCTCGCGCGACACGGCCAACCCGAGGCCCATGCCGCCGATCCCTCCCAAGCCCTTGCTCCCGCGGAAGAACTTCGTGAAGATCCGAGGGCGATCGGCCTGCGGGATGCCGATGCCGTGATCGCGAACGCTCACGCAGGCGTTGCCGTTCCGGACAGCCGCCCGGACCTCGACGACACCGCCGTTGGGGGAGTACTTCACGGCGTTCGCCAGCAGATTGGCGATCACCTGCGCGAGCCGGTTACGGTCGGCGCGGACGACGAGCGAGTCGCCCGTCGAGTCGAGCTGGATCGTGTGGCGCTCGCTGCGGCCTCTGAAGATGCGCACCTGCTCCTCCACGAGCGCACCGAGGTCGAACGGCTGCGGCTCGAGCTCGAGGCGCCCTTGCTCGATGCGCTTCACATCCACGAGGTCGCCGACAAGCCCCTCGAGCCGGCGCGCCTCGTCGGCGATGATCGAGAGGTACTCCTGCCGCGTAGCCTCGTCCACCGGGCGTGTCTGCAAGAGAGACGTGTAGCCGAGGACGCATGCGAGCGGCGTGCGCACCTCGTGTGAGATGACGCTGATCAGCTCGGAGCGGAGGCGCTCGGACTCGCGCAGCTGGCGGTTCTGCTCCTCGAGCTCGTGCTTCGAACGCTCGAGCGATGCCGCCATCTCGTTGAAGGACGCGGCGAGATCGTGCACCTCCGACGGCCCCTGCTCGGGGAGCCGAACCGAGAGATCGCCCCCCGCGACCTGCTTCGCCGCCTCGGACACACGGCGCACGGGGTTGGCGACGGCGCGCGCCAGCTCGACGCCGAAGAGGAGGACGAGAAGAACGGAGATGCCCAGGGCAGCGAGGCCGAGGAGGATCGCGCGATTCGCCTGGCTCGTGGCCGATGACACACGCGCCGACGCGAGATCGTTCTCTGCGGTCAGCACCTGGGTCACCTGCCGCCGAATCCCGTCTATGTACCGGCGGCCCTCCGTGACTGCGACCGGCGAGCGCGCAACTGCGGTGTTGAGCTCGGCGATGCCGATCAGCGGCACCGCGTGATCGTCCATGTACTGGTCGACGGCGGAGACGAGCCTGCGTGCCCGCAGCTCCTGCGCTTCCCTGCCGGCGGCGCTGCGGTCGAGCGCCGCGGTCGATGACGGCAGTTCGGCGCGCGCGTCCCTGAACACGCGCAGGAATCTTCGGTCTCCGGTGTTCACGTAGCCACGCAGGGCCGCGTCGACCTGGAGCACGTCCTTCTCGAG
>JBKJWA010000282.1:0-3293 GCA_046716705.1 Gaiellaceae bacterium | reverse complement strand
GGCCGGTAACAATCATCTCCGGCGGGGTGCCGGAGCGGTCTAACGGGGCGGTCTTGAAAACCGTTGACGGTGAAAGCCGTCCGTGAGTTCGAATCTCACCCCCGCCGCTCTCACGCTCGAAAGTCGTTCGACTTTGGGGCCGGTCCATCGCCGAGTCACGGCAACCTATGCTGCTGTCCATCCGGGGGAAGCGGAGCCGGCCTCGCGGCGCCGAACAAGGAGTGTGGTACGTCCGATGAGAATCGCAATCGCAGCGATGGCAGCATTCGCATGCTCGGCGAGCCCGGCATGGGGCTCCGAGCTCATTGCCCGCAATGCCACCGACGTTCGGCTCGAGGTGAACCGAGCGGGCCAAGCGCTCCTCTCCTATCGCACCCGCGGCAAGCAGCATCACGTGCTCGCCTGGGGAGCGACGAACGCCTCGCCCTCGGAGTCCCGGCGCCGGCAGGTTGCGTTCCGTCTCGACTACTCCGGCGGCTGGGGCGTGTTCCGCCGGACAGTGTGGAAGACGTTCGAGAACGCCTGCAAGCCGGCCCGGCCGGACCTGCACTGGCTCGTCGCTGCGTGCCGCGCCCCCGACGGCTCGTACTGGGCGCTGCAGAACTGGCAGCGGACACTGCCGGTATACGGCATGCCCGCGGCTCCGGGCCGCGATGCGTGGGAGCTGCGGCTGTCGCACTGAACGGGGCCGCTGCCGAAGCTCGAGGTGCACTTCGGCTGGACGTACGGGCGGTTTCACCAGATCTTCGGGCGGCTGACGTATCGCGGCCTCGGGGTCTACGGCTTCGACCACACGCTGAGGGGCATACCGCTTGACGACTACGGCAGGAACATCTACGTCGACACGCTCAACTCGGCGTACGGCTCCGGCTGGCTTCGGGAGAACGGCTTCCTGACTCATCCGCCGACGGGGGGCTTCTGCTACGGCTTCTACCCGCACGGCGACCGGCCATCCGGCCGCGGCGTCCGCTACCGCGCGACGGTGATCGGCCCGGGCGTGACACCGGACGCGTACTGGGCAGGGACGCCGCCGCGTGAGTACGACCGCGGCTTCGACCTGCGCGCGGACTCTCACCTGCTCGCGCTGCTCGGTCGCGACCCCCGCTGCGAGCCGCACTGATCTGCGCGCCTATGATCGCCCCGTGCCCGACGGGGACGATCTCCGCGAGGTCATGCGCCGCTTTCCGAGCGGCGTCGCGGTGGTGACGGTCGATGCCGGCGGCGCGCGGCTCGGCCAGACCGTGAGCGCGCTGGTTTCGCTCTCGCTCGACCCGCCGCTCGTCGGAATCTCGATCGCTCGGCAGGCGCAGCTCCACGAGCTTCTCCGCGAGGCGGGCGGGTTCGCGGTGAGCATGCTCGCCGGGGGACAGGAGTGGCTCTCGCAGCACTTCGCCCGCAGCGTGCCGCCGATCGCGATGTGGCACGGCATCGCCCATCACGCAGGCTCGGAGGGCGCGCCGCTCCTCGCAGGCGCGATCGGCTGGCTCGAGTGCCGTCTCTCGGCCGAACATCAGGTGGGCGACCACACGCTCTTCGTGGGCGAGGTGCTCGCGGCCGAGCTCGGCGAGGATGCGCCGCCGCTCGTCCACGTCGGCTCTGGCTACCGCGCGCTCGAATGATCGACGCGGTCGTCTTCGACCTCGACGGCGTCATCATCGAGAGCGAGGAGATCTGGGACTACGTGCGTGAGCGGTACGTGCGTAAGCGGGGCGGCCGCTACGACGCCGAGGCCCAGCGCGCGATGATGGGCATGAGCTCGACTGAGTGGTCCACCTTCATCCACGAACAGCTCGGCGTCGAAGCGACGCCGGAGGAGATCAACGCCGACGTCGTCGAGCTCATGATCGGCCGGTACCGAGAGCACCTGCCGCTGGTTCTCGGAGCACGCGAGGAGGTCGAGCGGGTGGCCGGGAGCTTCCCGCTCGCGATCGCGTCGTCTTCGAACCGGCCGTTGATCGACGAGGTGCTCGAGCTGGCGGGACTGGCCGCCCTCTTCCGGGCGACGGTGTCCTCCGAGGAGGTCGACCGAGGAAAGCCGGCGCCCGATGTGTACCTCGAGGCGGCGCGGCGTCTCGGCGTCGAGCCCGAGCTGTGCGCTGCCATCGAGGATTCGCACTCGGGCATTCAGTCGGCCAAGGCGGCTGGGATGTTCGTCGCGGCGATCCCGAATCGGCGCTACCCGCCGGACGACGAGGCCCTCGCGCTAGCCGACATCGTCCTCCCCTCGATCGATCAGGTCTCGCCTGCCATGCTCTGGAGTCGCAATGCCTGAGGTGCCACGCAAGAACCTCGACACCCCGGACGAGGTCATCGAGTTCCCGAAGATCACGTGCAACCTCGTCGACCTCGTCGACGTCTCGGTGGGCATGCTCGTTTCCGAGCCCGGGTGGCGCTGGTCCGTGCACAATCGCCCGAAGGTCGGCGGCGATTGGTGCCAGGCGCGGCATGTCGGCATGATCATCTCGGGACGCGTCGGCATCGAGTTCAGCGACGGGACAGCTGCAGAGTTCGGCCCCAACGACGTCTTTGACATTCCGCCCGGGCACGACGGGTTCACGGTCGGCGACGAGCCATGCGTGCAGATCGAGTGGGCGGGGCTTCGCGCCTGGGCCGGCTTCCCCACGGGCATCCACAGCCGCGTGCTCCGCACGCTTCTCTTCACCGATCTCGTGGACTCGACCGAAACGGCCGGCCGACTGGGTGACGCGCGCTGGCGCGAGCTCCTCTCCGGCCATTTCGAGGCCGTTCGGGGTGCGCTGGAACGCTTTCATGGCCGCGAGGTGACGACGACCGGCGACGGCGTGCTCGCGACGTTCGACGGGCTGGCGCGGGCCCTGCATTGCGCCGCGGCCATTCGCGGGCAAGCGAACCGCGGCGGCCTTCATGTCCGCGCTGGCGTCCACGTGGGCGAGGTGGAGCTCGTGGGAGACGACGTTCGTGGCGTCGCCGTGCACGAGGCGGCGCGCATCATGGCGGCGGCGGACGCGGACGAGATCCTCGTGTCCGACCTCACGCGGGCGTTGGCGATGTCGGCCGGACTGACGTTCGAGGACCGCGGCACGCGGAAGCTGAAGGGCCTGGACGGCGAGTGGAAGCTCGCCGCCTTCGTCATCTAGCCCTTTCCAGCCCGTCGAGTGCGTCCCGGTGGTCGACAAGGCCAGAACCGACGATCGACCCGGCCGTTTCCAGGCACTTCGCCTATGTGGTGTCTGACACCGGTACCGTCAGAATCAGACGCGGCCGACGAGGACGCAGGCGTTGTGGCCGCCGAGCCCCATCGCGTTCGAGAGCGC
>JBKJWA010000281.1:0-8504 GCA_046716705.1 Gaiellaceae bacterium | reverse complement strand
ATGGTGGCGGGCTTCGAGGAGGCCGCCGCCGTCCCCTACTGGGTCAGCTGTGGCGTCTACGTGCTCGGCTCCGAGGCCGTGGCGGCGCTGCCCGAGCGCGGCGACCACGAGACGAGCACGTTTCCCGGGCTCGCCGGCGACGGGAGGCTGGCGGCGTACCGCTACGACGGCGTCTGGCTCACCGTCAACACGCCGAAGGACCTCCGCCGCGCCGAGGAGTACGTCGCGGCCAACCCTCACTGGCTGGCTGCGTGACCGACTGCACGTTCGAGCCGCGGAAGGTGGATAAGCCGTGGGGCTGGGAGCTCATCTGGGCGCTCACCGATCGCTACTGCGGGAAGCTGCTGTTCGTCCGCACGGGGGAGTCGCTGTCGCTCCAGTACCACGAGGCGAAGGACGAGTCGTGGTACGTCCAGGAGGGACGAGCCGAGCTCGAGCTCTCCTCCGTGGGCGACACCGACCGCGAGCGGGTGGAGGTCCAGGCCGGCGACTGCTTTCGCTTCCGGCCGCAGACCATCCACCGCCTGCGCGCGACCGAGGACACGCTCATCATCGAAGTGTCGACGCCGGAGATCGACGACGTCGTGCGGCTCGAGGACGCGTACGGCCGGGAGGGCACAACCAAACCTTGACGTGATTCTGTTAAGGTAGCGGGATGGAGCCGCTGACAATCGGGGCCGCTGCGCGACAGACCGGCTGGTCGCCCCGCATGCTCCGCTACCTCGAGCAGGCAGGGCTCGTCGAGCCGCAGAGATCGGCGAGCGGCTACCGCAGGTACGGCCTCACCGAGCTCAACCGATTGCGGTCGTTGCGCGAGTTGCTCGAGCGCTTCGGCGTCGACATTGGGGACGTGGCCTTCGCAGCCCGCCTGCGACGGGACGCGGCGCTGAGGGCGGCGGTAGACGGCTGGCTGGCCGGACTGGAGCTCGAGGCACTGGAGTGGGAGCAGGCGAAGCACGAGCGGCTGCTCGTGGCATAGGAATTACGACGAGAGGGAGCGATGGCAGCTACGAAAAGATATGACGTAAAGGATCTCGCGCTCGCGCCCGACGGCGTGCGCCGGATCGAATGGGCCGATCGGCAGATGCCCGTGCTGGCGGCGATTCGCGACCGCTTCGAGCGCGACAAGCCGCTGGCCGGCTACCGGGTCTCGGCGTGCCTGCATGTGACGACAGAGACCGCGAACCTCATGCGGACGCTGACGGCCGGCGGCGCCGACGTCGTCCTCTGCGCGTCGAACCCGCTGTCGACGCAGGACGACACCGCCGCCGCCCTCGTGGACGAGTACGGCGTGTCGGTCTTCGCCATCAAGGGCGAGGACAACGACACGTACTACGCGCACATCGACGCGGCCGTCGATCACAAGCCGCACCTGACGATGGACGACGGCGCTGACGTGATCGGCGTCCTCCACTCGGCGCGGCGCGAGCAGCTCGGCGAGATCATCGCCGGCACGGAGGAGACGACGACCGGCGTCATCCGGCTGAAGGCGCTCGAGGCGGACGGCAAGCTCGGCTTTCCCATCATCGCCGTCAACGACGCGAAGACGAAGCACCTCTTCGACAACCGCTACGGCACGGGTCAGTCGACGATCGACGGCATCATCCGCGCGACGAACGTCCTGCTCGCGGGGCGGCGATTCGTCGTCGCCGGGTACGGCTGGGTGGGCCGCGGCGTCGCGATGCGTGCCCGCGGCATGGGCGCACATGTGATCATCACCGAGGTCGACCCCGTTCCCGCCCTCGAGGCGGCGATGGACGGCTTCGAGGTGCTGACGATGGCTCAGGCTGCACGCGTCGGCGACATCTTCTGCACGGCCACGGGCGACAAGAACGTCATCGTCGCGGAGCACATGCAGGCGATGAAAGACGGCGCGATCCTCGCCAACACGGGCCACTTCAACGTCGAGATCGAGATCCCGGCGTTGAGAGGGATCGCAACGGAGACGCGGACCGCTCGAGAGTTCGTCGAGGAGTTCGTGCTCGAGGACGGGCGAAGGATCTACCTCGTCGCCGACGGGCGGCTCGTGAACCTCGCTGCCGCCGAGGGGCATCCTGCGTCGGTCATGGACATGTCCTTCGCCAACCAGGCTCTCTCGGCCGAATACGCCGTCGAGAACGCGGCGCGGCTCGAGAAGCGGGTGTATCCGGTGCCGGAGGAGATCGACGCCGAAATCGCCCGCCTGAAGCTTGCATCGATGGGCATCGAGATCGACACGCTGACCGCGGAGCAAGAGCGCTACCTCGCCTCGTGGGACGAAGGGACCTAGCCTTTCCAGACATGTCTAGGGGACAGTCCCAGGGACAGTCACTGAGACTGTCCCTGGTGTCCGGTTGAGGCATGGCTGATCGAGTAATCGGGCTGCTGCACCCCGGCGAGATGGGTGCGGCGCTCGCGGAGCAGCTGCGGCGAGGCAGCCCCGTGCTCTGGGCGTCGTCGGGGCGCAGCGCCGAGACGGCCGGGCGCGCCGAGCAGGCAGGCCTACGCGACGTGAGCACGGTCGAGGAGCTCGCGGAGGCCAGCGATATCATCCTCTCCGTGTGCCCGCCGCACGCGGCGCTCGCCGTCGCCGGGTCGATCGCGGGCTTCAAGGGCATCTACGTCGATGCCAACGCTGTCTCCCCTATGACTGCCCGTGAGATCGCGAGCGTCGTCGAGGAAGGGGGAGGCCAGTTCGTTGACGGTGGGATCGTCGGTCCTCCGCCGCGAGACGGCGTGCCAACGAGTCTTTACCTCTCCGGGCCCATGGCCGCCTCGGTCGCGGACATCTTTCGAGACACCGTCGTCCAGGCCCGGATCGTCTCCGACGAGCCCGGCTCCGCCTCGGCCGTGAAGATGACGTACGCGGCATGGACCAAGGGCACCGCCGCGCTGCTCCTCGCCATCCGCGGGGTGGCCCGTGCCGAAGGCGTCGAGGAGACGCTCCTCGCCGAATGGCGTGAGTCGATCCCGGAGCTGTCCGAACGCTCTGAGCGCGCCGCGGCCGCTGCTGGCAGTAAAGGCTGGCGCTGGGTGGGGGAGATGGAAGAGATCGCCCGCACGTTCGAGGCCGCCGGCCTTCCCGGCGGTTTCCACGAGGCAGCGGCAGAGGTCTATCGGCGGCACCCACGGTGAGAGACGAAGCCGAGCACAGAAGGGGCAGCTAAGCTGTCAACTTCAGTGCGAGGCGATGTCGTGACGCCGAAGGTGTCAGCGCGCCGGCGCCGCACGACATCGTCCGCCTGGAGGACGGCGCGGTCGTCCTGCTCGACCAGCGCCGCCTGCCCGGCGAGGAGGTCGAGCTCGAATGCCGGAGCGCCGTCGACGTTGCGGAGGCCATTCGCACGCTCGCCGTCCGCGGCGCGCCGGCCATCGGCGTGGCCGCCGCGTACGGCTACGCGCTCGCCGCCGAGCTCGGCCACGACCTCGACGAGGCCGATCGCGTTCTGCGATCTTCGCGGCCGACCGCCGTCAACCTCGCGTGGGCGCTCGACCGGATGCGGGAGGATCCGACTCCGGAGCTCGCCCGCGAGATCCACGCAGACGAGATCGAACGCTGCTGGCGCATGGCCGAGCACGCGGTCACGCTGCTCCGGCCGGGCACGCACGCGCTCACCCACTGCAACACCGGCGCCTTGGCCACCGGCGGGTACGGCACGGCGCTCGGGGCGATCCGGCTCGGCTGGGAGAGGGGCCTCGTCGAGCATGTGTGGGTGACGGAGACACGGCCGCTCAACCAGGGCTCGCGGCTCACGGCCTGGGAGCTGGAGCGCCTCGGCATCCCGTTCGCGGTGATCGCAGACAGCGCCGCCGCGTCCCTGATGGCGGCGGGACGAGTGGACGTAGTCCTCACCGGCGCCGACCGCATCGCGGCGAACGGCGACACGGCCAACAAGATCGGCACGTACGGGCTCGCCGTGCTCGCACGTCACCACGACGTGCCGTTCGTCGTCGTCGCGCCGACGTCCACGGTCGACGACGAGTCGGCGAGTGGCGACGCGATACGGATCGAGGAGCGCAGCGCCGCCGAGGTCAGCGAACGGTTCCCCGCGTTCAACCCCGCGTTCGACATCACGCCGGCGGAGCTCATCGACGCGATCGTGACCGAGGAAGGCGTCCGGCGAGGCGCGGCGGTCGGATGAGGCTCCTGGTGCTTGCCGCGGGCTACGCGACGCGGCTGTATCCGCTGACGCGCGACCGCCCGAAGGCGCTGCTGCCCGTCGGCGGCAGGCCGATGGCCGACTGGCTGCTCGACCGTCTCGACCCGATCGGGTTCGACGCGAAGTGCCTCGTCACCAATGCGAAGTTCGCGGGCCAGTTCGCAGAGTGGGCCGAGGACAAGGACGTGACGGTCGTAGACGACGGTACGACGAGCGACGACGACCGCCTCGGCGCGATCGGGGACATCGGCTTCGTCATCGAGCGCGAGGGGATCGACGACGACCTCGTGGTCGTGGCTGGGGACAACCTCTTCTCCGAGCCGCTAGGCGACTTCGGCCGTGTCGCGCGGGAACGTCGCGCACCGCTCCTCGCCATCCACGACGTGGGCGATCTCGAGCTCGTCCGCGGCCGCTACAACTCGATCGAGGTCGACGCGCACGGAAGGATCACGTACTTCGAGGAGAAGCCGGACGAGCCGCGCTCCACGCTCTCCGGCATCGCCCTCTACTTCTATCCGCGCGACACGCTTCCGCTGATCCGCGAGTACCTTGCCGCGGACAACAACCCCGACCAGCCGGGCCGCCTTGTCCAGTGGCTCTACCCGAGAGCCGATGTCTACACGTGGCACGTGCCCGGCCAGTGGTACGACATCGGCGACCGCGAGCAGCTCGAAGAGGCCGACCGAGTCTTTTCACAGAGCTGACGCACAGACGATGCAGCTCTGGCCGTACCTTCGGTCGGAGTGCTCGACCTGCTCTTCCCGAGGCGATGCGTCGTCTGCCGCAGCCCGGGCGACGAGCTGTGCCTGAGCTGTCGGGTGGGCCTGCGCCGGATCCCGCTGCCGCTGTGTGAGCGTTGCGGGGCGCCGACCGCGTGGCCTGTCCGGCGCTGTGGCGAGTGCGCCGGAAGGAGACTGGCCTTCGCGACGGCGCGGGCGGCCATCGTCTACGACGACGCCGCGCGGGCGCTCGTTCGGAGCTGGAAGGAGCGTGGGCTGCGGGGCCTTGCTCCCATCGCCGCCGAGCTGGTCGTGGACTCGGTCGCCCGTCCCGCTGGCGCCGCGATTGTGGCCGTGCCGGCAGATCCGGATCGAGCGCTCGAACGCGGCGAGCATCCTGCGACAGCGCTCGCACGAGCGCTGGGCCGGCGCTGGAGCATCCCCCTCACCGCGCCCGTCGCGCGCTCGGGCGCTCGCCCGCGCCAGGCGGGCCTCGCGCTCGCGGCCCGCCGCGGCAACGTGCGCGGCACCTTCCTGGCTGTCGCGGAGGCGCCGGCAAGCGTCTGCCTCGTCGACGACGTCTATACGAGCGGGGAGACCGTCAATGCCGCCGCGTCGGCGCTTCGCAAGGCCGGCGCGCGCCGCGTGGACGTCGTGAGCTTCGCGAGGGCTGTGCGGTAGATTCAACGCAGGTAGCTCGCGAGCTGGAAGGGAGACGCGATGCAACTCCAGGTGAAAGGCAGGAATCTCGACCTCACTCCCGACCTCGTCAGGTACGCGGAGAAGAAGATCGGCAAGCTCGAGAAGCTGCTCGCCGATCCGACGCCCGTGGTCGTGGAGCTCGCGGTCGAGCGCAACCCGTCCATCGCCCGCAACCAGATCGCGGAAGCGACGATCTGGACGAAGGGGCCCGTGCTTCGCGCGCGCGAGGCATCGACCGACATGAAGGCGTCGATCGACGAGCTCGCCGACAAGCTCGAGCGGCAGGTAGAGCGCTACCGCGACAAGATCACCGTCGAGCGCCGCCGCGAGGTGTCGCGTTCGAAGGAAACGGCCTAAGGGTGCTCGACCCCGAGCGGGGCTGGCTCCCGCCCGGCATCACAGGCCTCTCACGCCAGCGTCAGTGGGATGCTGTGACCACGGTGGCGGCGCCGGGAACGCCCGGCGACGAGGTCGTCTTCGTCGCGCTCGCAGATGGCAGGCTGATCGAGGAGGTCGGCAACGCCGTCGATCTCGAGCGGCTCGCAGCGGCACTCGGCGGCTCGCTCGCGCGGCCGTACCGGGCGTCGGCGGTGCGTCATGAAGAGGTGTGGGCCGTCGGCGGCTATGCGATCGACGTCGTCCGCCTCGACCCCGATCCCGAGGGGGACGACCTCGAGCTGACCTGGGACGGCGAGATGCTGGCGCTCGCCGCGGACGGGATCCCGGTGGACGTCGAGCGCGCGGAAGCGCTCGAGGACGTCGCGTCCGGGCGCCAGGCCGGCCCCTACGCGGCGCGGGCGACGCGGCTCGACGGCAGCCTCTTCGAGCTGTCCATCTTCCCGCTCTAAGCAGGACCGCCCAGCCGGTACCCTGCTTCTGATGGCCCAGAACCTCGGCTCCTTCGAGAGGGTCCTGCGCGTCGGCGAGGGCCGGCGCATCAAGCGGCTCGCCCAGCAGGCGGCCTACATCGGCACGCTCGAGCCCGAGTTCGAGGAGCTGACTGACGACGAGCTGCGCGGCAAGACCGCCGAGCTCAAGCAGCGGATCGAGAACGGCGAGACGCTGGAGGAGATCCTCTTCGAGGCGTATGCCGCCGTGCGTGAGGCCTTCAAGCGGACGATCGGCGTGCGCCCCTTCGACGTTCAGCTGATGGCCGGCATCGTCCTCCACGAGGGAGACATCGCCGAACAGAAGACGGGTGAGGGCAAGACGTTCACGGCAGTGCAGGCGCTCTACCTCAACGCGCTCTCGAGACGCAACGTCCACCTCGTCACGGTCAACGACTACCTCGCGAAACGCGACTCGGAGTGGACGCGGCCCGTCTACGAGGCGCTCGGCGCCACCGTCGGCGCAATCCAGAACCTCATGCCGTTCGACCAGCGCCGCGCGATGTACGAGTGCGACGTCACGTACGGGACGAACTCCGAGTTCGGCTTCGACTACCTCCGCGACAACATGGCCGTGTCGCTGGAGGGCACCGTCCAGAACGGGCACACGTACGCGATCGTGGACGAGGTCGACTCGATCCTCATCGACGAGGCACGCACGCCGCTCATCATCTCCGGCGAGCCCGAGACGGCCGCGAAGACGTACTACGACTTCGCGCGCGTCGTGAAGCAGCTGGAGGGCGTCCCCTACCTGCCACCCTCGAAGATCGAGAAGCGCGCCGAGCCCGACGCCGACTACACGTACGACGAGAAGTTCAAGACCGTATCGCCGCTACCGCGGGGCATCGAGAAGGTCGAGCGCGCCCTCGGGATCGACAACCTCTACGACCCGCGGAATGTCCAGCTCGTCAACCACCTCTCGCAGGCGCTGAAGGCGCAGGCGCTCTACAACCGCGACAAGGAATACGTCATCCAGGACGGCGAGGTGAAGATCGTCGACGAGTTCACGGGGCGGATCATGGAGGGCAGGCGCTGGTCGGAGGGTCTCCACCAGGCTGTCGAGGCGAAGGAGAACGTCGCCATCCAGGAGGAGCACGTCACCCTGGCGACGATCACGCTCCAGAACTACTTCCGCCTCTACGACAAGCTCGCCGGGATGACCGGTACGGCGAAGACCGAGGAGAAGGAGTTCACCGAGATCTACGGGCTCCACGTCGCGGAGATCCCAACCAACGTCGAGGTGGCGCGCGACGACCGCAACGATCTCATCTACCGCACGAAGGAGGCGAAGTTCGCCGCGGCCCTCGACGACATCGCCGAGCGCCACGAGAAGGGGCAGCCCGTGCTCGTGGGCACGATCGCCGTCGAGACCTCTGAGTATCTCTCGCAGCTCTTGACGCGCCGCGGCATCCCGCACAACGTCCTCAACGCGAAGCAGCACGAGCGCGAGGCGGAGATCATCGCGCAGGCCGGCCGTAAGGGCGCTGTCACGATCGCGACGAACATGGCCGGCCGCGGCGTCGACATCGTCCTCGGCGGCAACAAGCAGCACGAGCTTCGCGGGCAGCTGATCGCCGAAGGCATGGAGGAGGGAACGGACGACTTCGACGCCGAGCTCAAGCGGCGCATGGCAGACGCGCGCGAGGAGTGGGAGGCCGACCACGAGGAGGTGCTCGAGCTGGGTGGGCTCTACGTCGTCGGCACCGAGCGCCACGAGGCACGGCGCATCGACAACCAGCTGCGCGGCCGTTCCGGCCGCCAGGGCGACCCCGGCGAGACGCGGTTCTTCCTCTCGGGCGCCGACGACCTCGTGCGGCTCTTCGCCGGCGACCGGATCCAGAACATCATGGCCCGCTTCAAGGTGCCCGAGGATCAGCCCATGGAAGCGGGGATCCTCACGAAGCAGATCGAGAACGCGCAGAAGAAGGTGGAAGAGCAGAACTTCGTCATGCGCAAGAACGTCCTCAAGTACGACGACGTCATGAACAAGCAGCGCACGGTGATCTACGAGCAGCGCCGCGCCGTGCTCGAGGGGCAGGACCTCTCGGACGAGGTCC
>JBKJWA010000280.1:0-5794 GCA_046716705.1 Gaiellaceae bacterium | reverse complement strand
GCGGCCCCCAGTTCGTCTTGCCCGTGACCTGCTCGTAGTACACCGAGAAGTTGTTGAGCCCGAGCCCGAACAACGGCTTCGTGGCGAGGATGTCCGGGATGAAGTCGTAGACGCCGAAGTGGGCCTGTGACGCCCCGCCGCCCGTCCGCACGCGAGAGCGGAAGATCGTCTGGAAGTAGTCGAGCCGCGAGAGCACGACGATCGACAACAGTCCGGCCACGGCCGCCAGCGGCGCCAGAAACGCCTTCGTGAGGAAGAAGCGGCGATACGGGAGCGCGAGCACGGCCAGGCCGACGATCAACCCCAGCAGGCCGCTGCGCGAGAGCGTCGTCAGCTCGACGATGAGCAGAAAGGCGAGCGTGATGGCGAGCGGTGTCTTCCACCGGTGACCAGGCTCGAGGCGCAGGTAGACGGGCGTGAGCGCGAGCAGCGGGATGATGAGCATCACGCCGAGGTGGTTCGGATCGCCGGTGATCGCGTTGGGCCGGTAGACGTTCGCGCCCTCGACGGCGCCGTAGATGTTGATGTTGCTCGCGCCGCCGGTGATCGGCGAGAGGACCGCCTGGTCGAGGCTCGACCCCGAGCGCGCGAGCATGAGCTGCAGCAGCCCGTACACCGAGTTGACGACCATGCCGGCCGTCAGGAAGCCGATCGTCTGCCAGTAGAACGTGCGGCTCGCACGGGCGAGGTAGGCGACGCCCATGATGAGAAAGAGGAAGTGGATCGCGAACTTCGTCATCCCCTTCCCGTACTGCGTGGCGGCGACCGCGGTGTCGAGCCCGAAGTAGCCGACGAGGTACACGACGAGGAACGCGACGAGGAAGCCCGTCGTGACGATCGACGTCCGCGGCACACGGTCGTCGCCGCGGGCGAGACGATCCGCCGTGAAGCTCACTATGAAGCCGATCGCACAGATGTCGGCGAGGTAGATCTGGCCCGCGACGTCCCAGTGGATCTTCTCGAACGTCACCGTGAAAATCGTGGCGAGAAAGAAGAAGCGGGTCAGCTTCACCGAGCCAGCTCCTGAAGCAGGTCGGCGAGCTCACGCACCCGGGTGCGGCGATCGAGCTTGCGCCGTAGCTCGGGCGTGAGCCGCGTGCCGTCGAGCGAGCCACCCCGCCAGCGTTCGTGGAGCGACCGCAGCGCCTCCGCGATCGCCGCCGGATCGTCGGGCGGCGCGACGACGCCTGCACCGGTCTCGCGCATGAGCGCCGCGGCCGCGCCGTCCGGCGGCACCGACGCGAGGATGGGGCGCTCGGCTGCGAGGTACTCGAACACCTTCCCCGACAGCACGCCCTTGCCGCGGCCGCCCGCTTCCGGGATGAGGAGCAGCAGCGCCTCGGAGTCGCGCTGCAGCTCGAGGGCGTGATGGCGCGGCGCGAACTCGTGGAGCTCGAGCCGGTCTCCGAGCTCCAGCGTCTCCGCCCACTCGCGGTCGGCGGCACGGAAGTCGCCCACGAATCTCGCGACGATGTCGAGGCCGGACTCGGCGAGCGCAGTGAGGAACGGCCGCGGATCTCGCCGCCCGAAGAAGCTCCCCGCGTGCGTGATGCGAAAGCGCGGGCTCGCGTGATGCTCAAGCCCACCGAAGTCGTCGAAGTCGCAGCCGTTCTCGATCGTCACCACGTCAGCGCGTGGGTCCAACGACCGTGTCTCCTCCGCGATCGCCTCCGACGCCGCGACGATCGCGTCGGCACGGGTCGCCACGAGCCTCGCCACGGCGTGGCGCATGCGCTCCTTCGCCTTCAACGCGGCCGAGTCGGCGCGTCGGTGCGGATGGGCGAGCAGAGAGTCGCGCAGGTCTGCCACCCAGCGCGCACCGGTCAGACGCTGGACGGCGGCGCCGACGAAATGGACGGAGCCGGGGGGCGATGTCGTGAGCACGGCATCGATCCCCTCCCGCCGGACGATGCGGGCGGCCGCCGGGATCGCCGTCAGCGTCCAGCCGACGTTCTCGTCGGGAACGAGCAGCCGGCGCCCAAAGAGACCCGCCTGGAGCCGGAGGCGATCGAGACCGCTCGTGCCGTGCAGCTCCTCCGCCGGGCGGCGGCCCTCGGGGCCGACGTACCGCGCCCGGTGGATCCACGCCTGCGTCGGCGGCTGCAGCTCGTCGTCGCGGTGCACCCACTTGGGATCGTCCGGTGCGAGCACGTGCGTCTCGATGCCGAGCTCGGGCAAGTGGGTGGCGAACTTCAGCGGCCGCTGCACGCCGCCGCCGCCCGCAGGCGGGAAGTACAGGGAGACGATGAGGACCTTCACAGTTTGTGGAGAACGTAGCTGCCGTCCCGATACACGACCGGAAGATCGAGGTCGAGGCGGCGCCAGCGGTCGCGGCGGACGAGGACGAAATCGGCCCGGTAACGCCTGGCGATGGCGAGGTCGCCTGTTCTGCCGAAGCGGTTCACGTCGTCGCGGCGCTCGTAGGGCCGGTTGTCCTTCGTGTCGGCCACGTGGCCGGGCCTGGCGGCGGCGATGTACACCGGCGCGACCGAGGCCGCCCAGTAGCTCGTCGAGTCGTCCGAGAGGACGACGGTGCCGGGCGGGAGCGCCTCCAGCCGCTCCACGATCCCCGGCGTGAGCGGAGAGGCCTCGTACTCCGCCGTCTCCCAGTGGCCGAAGCCGAAGATCGCCACGGGCAACACGAAGGCTGCGGCCACCGCCGCCGACAGCGGCCCCCGGTCGTCGCGCGTACCCGTCCTCCCGAGCACGCCGGCGACGACGAGCGCGACCGTGCCGCCACCGAGCGCGATCCAGGCCGCGATCGGCGGGCCTCCCTCCTCCAGGCGATAGGCGAATTCACCGGGGTAGGCAAGCTCGAGCGCGATCCCGGCGCCGAGCGCCGCTGGCAGCGCCCACCAGGACGCGAGCCGCGCGAGTACGGCCGCACCCCCGGCGAAGGCGGCCGCGAGTGGCAGAAAACCCGCGGCCCGGCGAGCCTGGGAGAGCGACACGGCGTCCGAGAACGGCGTGAAGAGCTGCGGGAGCAGGAGGATCGCGAGCATCGCCACCGAGCCGCCCAGCACGTAGGCCGACCAGCGCCTGCGCGCTGCGAGGGCCGCGAGCGGAACGGCGAGCAGCGCGGCGATGGCGACGGCGCCTGGACGTCCCAGCATCTCCGGGGCGAGACGGAAGCTGTCCGCCGAGAAGATGTCCACCTGGCCGGGGTAGTGCGCGAGCCCACGCGCGCGCTCGGCGGCGGACGGACTGTGCGACACCGTGTCCCGCACGATCGGCGTGAGCCACGCGGCCACGCCCACCGCTGGGACGAGCACGAACGCGAGCCCCGCCGCGCCGCGCGCCAGCTCCCCACGGGCCAGCGCCAGCCGCGCGAAGACGTAGCCGGCCAGCGGCACGGCGACGAAGATCACGTACGTGGGGTGGACGAGCGCGAGCGCGAGTGAGGCGGCGGCTGCGGTGAGCCCTGCCGCCCACCCCGGCTTCCTCACGAAGACGAAGAAGGCAGCCACCATCGCCGGCGCCAGCAGGTGGCGCGACGAGGTCGCAGGCAGCGAGAGCGCGGCATAGGCGCCCCCGCGTCCGGGCGCGAGCCCGGTGAGCGCGGCGACCGCGAGCAGTGCGGCGATACCGGCCCACGCCGTCCGGAGGATCGCGACCCCCGCCTCGTACGCGAGGAGGAACGCGATGGGCACGAGCACGCTCGGCTCATGGAGGAGCGCAGCCCCTGCATCGACGCCCGCCAGCGAGGCCACGAGCCCCATGAGCACGTGCCACAGCGGGAACGCGTAGCCGGGATGGAGCCCACCGTCCACGAACTCGTTCACGGACTCGAGCCCGAGGTTGTCGAACGCCTCGAGCTTGCGGATGCGGGCGAGGTGGAAGAGCCCGTCGCCGTCGAGCTGCCCGGCGATCGACCAGAGGGCGAGGCCGAACAGCAGCCCCGCGGCCGCCACCCCGAGCGCGAACGGCGAGGGCCGCCGCAAGGGCTGCACGACGGCGAACGGAAGCGCGACGGCACCGACCCCGGCGTAGAGCACGACGGCCCACCACAACGGCCCCTCGACCGCGAACATCATCGCCGACGCCGCCGTCAGCCCCGCGAGGCTCCAGGAGAGCGCGGCGAAGACCGACTGCTGTCCGAGCGCACGTGCGACGAGCGCGCCGGGCACCAGGAGGCAGAGCGTCGCTGCGGCCAGCCGGAGGTAGAGGCCGGCGCCCGTCTCCGGGAGGACCTGAGCTAGGGCCAGCGCGGGCAGCGCGAGCAGCTCCCACGGCCAGCGCGAAGGTGAGCCGCGAGCGATCAACGAGGCTCGTCGAGGAGCTGGAATGCGGAGCCGGAGGCGAGCCACGACGCCACGTCGCGATACATGCGCCCGCGATCGCCGCGGAAGACGAGGCCGCGGAACCGTAGGGCCCAGAGCATGAGCCGCCTGGCGCGCTCGACGTCACGCGCGCCGTGATGCTTCACGAAGAACCGCAGGTGGCTGCGCACGTTCTCCTTGAACATCCGGCCTCCATGGGCGGCGCCGCTCACGTGGACGACCTCCGCGCCCGGGTGGAAGACGACGGTCCAGCCGGCCTGGCGGAAGCGGTAGCACCAGTCGGTCTCCTCGCTGAAGAGGAAGAACGCGCTGTCGGCGGGGCCGACCGCGTCGATCGCGTCCCGGCGCACGAGCAGCGCCGCGCCCATCACCCAGTCGACCTCGCGGGTCTCCTGGTGGTCGAAGTCGCCTGCGTAGAACGCGTTCAGCGCGCGGGAGCGGGGCGCGAGCTTGCGGAGGAAGTAGTACTCCGTCGCGAGCCGCCAGAGCGTGGGGAAGCCGCGGACGGAGCGCTGGAGAGACCCGTCCGGGTTGACGAGCCTCGGGGCGACGATCGCGGCTCGAGCGTGGTCCTCGGTGTAGGCGACGAGGGTCTCGACGGCGTTGCCGACGATCCACGCGTCGGCGTTCAGGAGCAGCACGAAGCGGGCGGAGGTGGACTCGATGCCGCGGTTCCAGCCCGCCGCCAGACCGAGATTCGGCTGCTCCACGAGCTGCACAGCCGGAAACCGCTCGCGGACGAGCTCGACGGTGCCGTCCGTCGAGCCGTTGTCGACGACGATCGTCTCGTATCGGGCCACGCTGTCCAGGCAGCGCTCCAGCCAGGGGAGCGCGTTGTACGTCACGACCACGACGGAGACATCAGCCATGCCGCACGGATGGGCTCTGGGGCCGCCGTAGCCCCTCCCACGCGAGGACCAGCGCGCCGGGAATCGCCATGGCGATGGTGACCAGAAAGAAGAGGAACCCGGCGGCGAACGCGGCGTCGGCGGACACGCCGAGCTGGCCGAGGAAGCTCACGAAGAACGCCTCGCGCACGGCGAGCCCGTTCACGGTGAACGGAACGAGCATCACGAGGAAGAGCAGCGGGCCCATCACGTAGTAGACCCTCGGCGACAGGTCGATGCCGACCGCCTGGCCGGTGCACCAGATAGCCATGACCCGAACGGCCTGGATGGCGAGTGTGAGGACGAAGACGCCTGCGAGCAGCCGCGTGTGGGCGCGGTACGCGTGCACCCCCTCGTACACGGCGCGGATGAGCCGCTCGACCCTCAGCCACCGCAGGAGCGGCGCCGTCCGGGACAGCGGCCGTCGCGCCGAGCGCGAGAAGACGGCCACCGCCAGCAGGACCGTGGCGACGACGAACACGAGCTCGATCCAGAGGTAGGCGCCGACGTCGTACTCGCCAAGTGCGAGCGCGAAGCCGACGGCGGCGAGCGCAAGCGTCGCCGAACCGCCGAGGGCGCGCTCGAGCAGCACCGACCCGGCAATCGGTCCGCCGCGCCCGGGATGCC
>JBKJWA010000279.1:0-3668 GCA_046716705.1 Gaiellaceae bacterium | reverse complement strand
CAGTAAGGCTTAGCCTCGATCGTCGTCGCGAGCTTCGCCGCCGTGGGCCAGATCCAGAAGAAGCCGACGAGGAACGTCAGTGCCCAGCCGGCGAGGGCGATCTGCACCCAGAGCATGTCCCACTCCCAGGGGCTCTGGTCGTTCGTCATCAACCCGATCCCGAACAGGAGCACGAGCAGCGACGCCGGCGTGTAGAGCCGCTCGCCGATCTTTCCGGCTTGGTGCGCGAATTGGGCCACCCGGATCGGGTCGTTCATCCGCAAGGTCATGAGCGCCATGAGCGCGAGCGTCGCGCCGCCGCCGACCCAAAGCACGGCGACCAACACGTGCCCCGCTTTGAACCACTGGTACCACGTCATCGCTGCCATCGCGGAGCGATCCTAATCCAGTACCGCGACGTAAGGCGAGCCCTCGCCCTGGACGAGACGGCTGATCCGCCAACCCGTGCCGTCGACGATCTCAGCCATCTCGTCCGGTGAGACGATGAGGTAGTCGAACCACGGGTCGACAAGAGTGCGGTAGCGGATACGTACGCGGAGCTGTCCAGACATCCGGCCACGTGCGCGGTTCCGTTCCTGGTACGCGAGGTGGGCGGGATCCTCGGTTGCGTAGGGGTCGTTCGAAGATGCGACGATCCGATCCGCGATCGGGCGCAGCCGCCGGAGCAGCCGCCGCGCCTTCGCCCGTGAGGCGAAAAGGCCGAAGTTGTTGCCGTACATGACGACGGTGTCGAAGTGGCCGAGCGATGCATCCACGTCCTCGAGCGCGAGGAGGCGAACGTCGCGCACTCCGCGCTTCCGTGCCACATCTACGGCGCCGGGAGAGATGTCGATCGCGACCACCTCACGCCCGCGCCCCTGGAGCTCGAGGGCCACCCGTCCTGCGCCGACGCCGACATCGAGCACGCGGCCGCGCACGAACCGCAGCGCCCGTCGCTCCACTGCGGACCAGCGCCGCACGGGCGCGAAGTAGCTCAGCGTCGACCCCTGGATGAACCCGTCGTCGCGCTCGACGACCTCTGCGTCAGCGCCCGCGCGCAGCATCTCTCCGAAGGCGTCCGCCATGCACGAACGGTAACGTTCTCTCGGAGCACCGGCGAATCGTCAGAGAGACGTTTGTGCGGCTGAACGGCGCCGAGATCGACACGCAGGCTGACGCGTTCTTCTTTGCGTTCGCCCGGGCACGCGATGCGGTCGAGGCGGCGGTGGAAGCGCAGCGTGCCCACGCGTCGGCCGTCTGGCCAGGCGGCACGGCCGTCCGCGTGCGTATGGGCCTCCACACGGGCGAGCCGGCCCTCGGTAGCGAGGGGTATCTCGGCCTCGATGTCGTCCGCGCCGCCCGCATCTGCACGACGGCCCGTGGCGGGAACGTCCTCCTCTCGGAGACGACGCGCTCGCTCGTGGGGTCGTCGCTTCCCGAAGGTGTCTCCGTCTTCGCGCTCGGTGAACGGCGCCTGAAGGACATCGACCAGCCGGAGCAGGTCTACGAGCTCGCGATAGACGGCGTCGAGCCGACCGCAGAGGTGGAGCCTGCCCCCGGAGACACGCCCGGTACGGAGTTCCGCGACCGGCTGAAAGCGTCGATCCGGCAACGCGTCGATCGCGAGCTACGAGCGGCCCTCGAGAGCGTCGAGCAGGAGGAGGAGTCCGACGACGAGAGCGTCGACGAGCTCGCCGGACGCACGGCTGACCTCGGCGACGCGATTGCGGCGCGCGTGGAGGCGGCGCTCCGCAAGCAGCGCTAGCAGATCGGGTCGATCGAGCGCGTGTTGTTCAGCTCGTTCGACTCGAGAACCTGGTTGAGATAGTCCGCCAGCGCCTCGCGCATGCCTCCGACGCACCCTGACGTGTACTGGCGCGTCACCGACTGTCCGGCCGCCAGCCCGCTGATCGCCACGGGCGGGAACCCGGTCACGAGCACGCTGAACGGCCCAGCAGCTCCCGCGCCCTGGTTCGCCACCGTGAACGTCGTGATGCCGAGGTCGGTGATGACGAGGTCTGGGAACGCAGGCGGGGGCGGCGGTTGTGGCGGCGGCGGCGGAGGTGGCGGGGGAGGTGGAGGCGGCGGAGGGGGCGGCGGCGACGGGGGATCGCTCCCGTACGTCTCGATCCGGTACCGGATCTCGGCGCGGTCGCTGTCGAACGCCATGGGGCTGCCGGAGTACGCCGAGCCGCCGACGGTCGTTCGATCGACGAAGCTCCCCAGCTCGTAGAGGATGCCGACGTTGCGGCGCCGGTAGCCGGGGTGGAGGTCGGCGTGGTCGTCGCCTCCGTAGAGGAAGCTGTCCGCGTCGTAGAGCGAGAGCCAGATGGGGAGTGCCTCGGTGGTCTCGGGCGGGCGGCGGAAGTCCGAGGCCCGCCACGTTCGGGCGTTGCCGCGGAGCCATTGCTGAATGGCTGCGTTGCCGTAGGCCAGCCGGCCGTTCACGAAGAGCCTGACTCCGCCGAGCTTCCACGCGCCGGACGAGCCGTCCTTCGACTTCTCGAGCTGGACGTACTGGAGGTCTCGCAGCGTGTAGCCGGCCGGGCTCTTGTCGAAGGGCGTGCTCGTGTCAACGGCGAGGCTGTAGACCGCCTTCTGGTTACGCTCGAAGTCGTCGACCGCGAAGCGGTCGAGCTTGAAGCGGAGCTTGTCCGAGATGCGGAGGTAGACGTCGTCGTCGGTGCCCGCTCCGCTTGCGCCCGCCGTCTGCACCTCGATGACGAGATCGGTCAGCGACTGCACCCTGGGCACGAGCGAGACGGCCTTGACGAACGTGAACGGGTAGTTGGGCCGCTTGAACGAGTACGAGTCGTAGCCGTGGATGAAGGCCGAGAGGAAGTGCTGGCCGCCGATGAGACCTTGTGCGTAGAAGTCCGCCTCGTCGAAGGCGATGTCGCCGGCCCCACGCCCCTTCATCCGTAGCACCTTGACGACGACGAAGCGCGTCAGCTCTTGCATCTGCCGCGTGGACGGCACTTCGTACTTCGGCGGGTTGTCGCTCTTGACGGCCAGCAGCCGGACGATGAGCTCGAACTCGCTCCGGAAGGTCGAGCGGTCGCGGCTGAAGTACTCGCGTGAGGCGAAGAAGATGTCGTCGAGGCTGCCGCCAGGCCCCGGCGCCTCGCCGCCCGTCGGCTCACCCTGCCCCTGCCAGTGGCCTGCCCAGAACGAGACGGCGCGCGCGCCCTTTCGCAGATCGTGGTTGAGGTCGGCGCGCTCCTTCGCCGTCCGCGGCTGCCACGCCTTGACCTGGTTCCAGAACGGCCCGTTGTCGACGGCGCGCCGGACCGCCTCGACCCACTGCCGCGTCGCGAAGTACGAGGCCATGTATGACTCGAGGTAGCGGGGCCGACCGGGCCAGTCCTTGTTCATCCGCGTACCGAGGTGCTTGTTGCTGTCCGACTTCCAGTGGCCGTGGCCGCGGTTCCAGAGACGATCGTTGTAGTCGATCGGCTTCGCGTTGCCGTTCGTGTACGCGCGCGAGCGAGCCGGGTCACGAACGGAGACAGGCAGGTCGAACCACGTTGGCGCGATGCCGCGACCCTGGGCGGCCCAGCCCGGGCCGTCGTAGCCGGGGAGCGTGCCGAACCGAGGCTCGCCCCAGTTCGAGTGCGCGTAGAAGTCCTGGACCTGGTGCAGGCTGGCCCCGAGCGCGATCAGGCAGAACGCCGGCTTTCCCGTCCGGA
>JBKJWA010000278.1:0-5138 GCA_046716705.1 Gaiellaceae bacterium | reverse complement strand
ACGCGGACGATGGCCGAGGTGGCGATCGAGTTCGAGACGCGCCGCTTCGTCCTCGTGTCCACCGACAAGGCCGTGAACCCGAAGACCGTGATGGGCCAGTCGAAGGCGCTCTGCGAATGGATCGTGGAGGCGTTCGGCCACCGGCAGGACATCCCGACGCGCTTCGTCGCCGTCCGCTTCGGAAACGTCCTCGGCTCCTCGGGCAGCGTCATCCCCATCTTCCGCCGCCAGATCGAGCGCGGAGGGCCGGTGACGGTGACGCACCCCGAGATGACGCGGTTCTTCATGACGATCCCGGAGGCGGTCTCGCTCATCGTCCAGGCGGGCGCGATCGGCGGGCGGGGCGAGGTGTTCGTGCTCGATATGGGCGAGGCGGTGCGCATCGTCGACCTCGCGCGCAACATGATCGAGCTCTCGGGCAAGGAGCCGGAGGGCGACATCCGCATCGAGTTCATCGGTGCGCGGCCCGGCGAGAAGCTCCACGAGGAGCTCTGGTCCGACGGCGAGACGGTGTCAGACACGGGGCACGCGAAGATCCACCTCGTAACGCGGCCGCAGATCGACGCGGCGTGGCTCGGCGAGGAACTCGCCTCCCTGGAGAGGCTCGTCGAGGATGGCGACACGCTCGAGCTCGTTGCGAAGCTCGGCTCGATGATGAGGACGCCGCGCCGCGAGCCCGTGGAGGCACCCGCGGCGCAGCAGTAGTTCCTTCTAGATGCCCGGGAGGCGCAGCAGGATGAGCTGCCCGGCTTCGCGCTTGTAGAAGTAGTCCGGGCCGTTCGGAGCGTTCAAGACGTCAGGCCCGGCGAGCTTCTCGACCCAGTACGAGTGCGCCTGAACCGTGGCGAGGAACGCGCCCGGTCCGAACGCTGCCGATGCGTCGATGATGCCGCTCGACTCCCAGGCACCGAGCCTGGCGGCCGGTGCGGCGTCGACGTCTCTCGCGCCGAGCGTGGGATTGGCGTTCTCGTCGAGCGACTGGTCGACGGCTGCAACTACGACCTTCGCCGCATCGGGGTCGGCAGCTCCGAGCGGGACCTGCCAGATGCGGGCCGTCGTCGCGTTGACGTCGCCCGGGTTGAACTGCTGGCTCGTTCCCGGATCCTCCTGCACCAGGAGGCTGCCGGCGGGCGTCGTCTCGACGTTGTCAGGCTGGTGGATCTCGCCGGGGGTCTTCACGATGTTGTCGTCACCCTGGACGAGGATCGAGAGCTCGGCGTCGAGGTAGTTGCCCGTACCGTCGGGGTCGAGCTCCATCTTCCAGATGCGGCCGTTGGTGGACACGGTCGGCCCGGTTGCGCCGGTGGAGCCACGCCCCGAGTCGGCGAGATAAAAGACGTTCGACAGGTTCGGCCGCTTGTCGTACGCCGTGTCCTCGATGCGTATGAAGTCGAAGACGTCGTTGGGGAGGCTCGGAGTGTTCGCCTTGTTGCCCCACTGGTCGAGTACCCACTGGGGGCCGTCGGGAATGCCGCCGGGCGGAGCGGGGAAGCCGACGTCGCTCGAGAGCAGGTCGTCGCCGCCCGCGTCCTTGCCGACGGCGATGTTCTTCGGCACCGGTACGAACGTGCCGCTCACCGTCTCGCTCGGCGTTACGTCGAAGTAGTCGTTGTCTGGGCTGTCGGCCACAAATGCGTAGAGCGTGCCCTCGTCGTTCCAGAGCGCCTTCCGGTCCTTGGCCGCGTAGAGGTAGAGCTGCGATGAGGCCGGGTTTGTAGAGAACGTGTCGTCGCCGGAGATCACGACGAGGTCGCCGAAGCCCGGCACGGCCATGCTGTTCTCGTGGTTGTGCCGGCCCATGCCGTAGATCGGCTTGCGCTTGCCGTTCTGCGCGTCGTAGGCGACGACGACGCCCGACTGCTCGGCGCCGGCCGTGCCGGGTGTGATGAACGTCGGGCCCGGCCACGCGGTGCCCGAGCGGTAAACCCAGTCCTGCGCCTCCTCGTTCGCGAACAGGATCGGGCGATCGAAGCCCTCGACAGCGGTGGCGAGGAAGTTGGAGCAGAAGCGCTGCCAGTTCTCGATGCTCTTGATCGCCATCGAGCCGTGGAGGATGTTCCCGCTCTGCCGGCTGAAGATCAGGTGGCTGAGCTGGGAGTTGTCGAAGTCGTTCTGGTTTGCCTCCGGCACTGGGACAATCGGCGGAGGAGGCGGTGAGTTCTGCGGCCACGGCGAGCTGAACGGGAACGGCACCGTCGAGGTCTCGTGGTTCACGTAGACGTCCGTGCGACCCTGTCCGCGGTTGCGGAACGCGACCCCGTCCGGGATGGCTTCGAAGCGGTAGCCCCCCGGCAGCGTCTCGCCGACCGAGATGAGCGCATCGATCGATGAGCCCAGCGGGGCTGCCGGTCCGAGCGTGAGCATCGGCACCTGTGAGGTGTTGTATCCGGCCGCCATAGGACCACCTGACGCCGCGATCGCCAGAATGGCGGCTGCTGCCGCTCCGGCCGTCACCGCAGCGACGATCGATCGTCGTCTGAACATGCCCTCCCCTTCCCTCGTTTGTCGAGTTGACGCTACTACTCCTCCCCGTTCCTGATGGCTGACGACAGGCGATCAAACGGTGAAGAAGCCGTGAGTGGGCTACCCGAGCTGAGGCAGCAGTAATCCCAACAGTTTCTGCGGGTCGCGACGCGCGCGCGCCGGGGTGCCGACGCCACGCTTCTTCAAGGCGACTGCGCGTGGATCCGTGAGGACGCGCAGCCTGCCATCGCGGATCAGCTGCTCGTCCACGCCGCCCAACCTGCCCGCGAAGACGGTGTAGACGGGGACGCCCAGGGCGACCGCCTCCCTGTTCATCGTGCCGCCGGCCGAGATGACGAGATCGGCGGCCGCGATGAGGCTCTGCGCATCGACTGCCTGCTCCGGGCAGATGACGGAGGGAAGCTCGTGCTCGAGCAGGTGTGCGCGCTGCTCGGGGGTGCGCGGCAGGACGACCGCGTGCACATCCTCCCGCCGGCCGAGCCGCTCGAGTGTCTCCGGGAAGACGGCGTTGCCCGTGCGGTGATAGAGCGCGAAGTCGGCCGGCGGGCGGAGGACGACGAGGATTCGCCCGGGGTCGACGCCCAGGGCTCTCGGCACCTCGGCGTCGGGCCGGAAGTCGGCGAGGTAGTACTCCTCCTTCAAGCCGGGGTAGCGCGCGAGCTTCGGCGGCCGGAGGCCATAGCGCCGAAGTCGGTCAGCGGGGATCGCCTCCGGGACGACAACCCGCGTCGCAGCGCGCGCTCCGAACTGGTGCTGCGCGAGCGCGAACTCGTAGTCGAACGTCGTCGTCGAGGGGATCCGGAGGCGGCGAGCGGTGACCGTGAGGTCGTACGAGGCATGGGACAGCGCCGCGTCGAACCGGCGCGGCCGGGCCCAGTGGCGCAGCTGCCGGAGCCGCGCGGCCATCGCGCGCGACTTGCCGAAGCGCGACCGGCCTCCGTGAGCTCCCACGATCGTCGCGTCGATGCGATGGAGCGCGAGCAACTGCTCGGTCTGCGCGAACGCTCGGGCCGTCACCTCGACCTCGTGGCCTTCGTCCTCGAGCAGACGGATGAGCGGGCGGAAGAACGGCACGTGCGGCGAGTTCGTGATGTCGATCCAGACGCGCACCGGCGGCGACTCTACCGACGCACGACCAGGAGCCCTGGCCGGGCTCCTGGTCGTTTGATGGAGAGACGTCTTAGTTGGCGCGGGCTACCCGGATCGACGCGAGTCGCTGAACTGCGCTACTCGGGCGATCAGCGGGGCGGCGTGCGCGGACGACGAAGACCAAGCGGCCGGGCTTCAAGGCGAGCTTCGGAGTCGGCTTGATCGTGATGCGCACCCTGCCTTCGATCGACGTGGACCGCTCGATCAGCACGTGGACCTTGTTCGCGTGCACCGCGCGAAGTAGCACCAGCGCACCGTGCACGAGGTAGCCACGGGTGTCTTCGACGACGACCGTCGCGGTGAACGGCCTGCGTGAGCTAATCACGCCCGGAGAGAAGGCGACGTTCTTGACGACGAGACGGTGCGGCCGAACGACCCTTGCGGCGGGGATCGACCAGCGACCCGAGCTGAGCTGGCGAGCAGCGCCTGCCGTGCTGCCATCGGTGCAGATCGCCGCGCCACCGTTGCCGCCACTGCCGTTGCCACCATTACCCGGTGAGGGCGGCGGTGGAGACGGCGCCGGCGGAGGTGGAGACGGCGCCGGCGGTGGCGGCGGTGGCGGCGGTGGCGGAGGCGTTCCTCCACAGCCGCCGATCTCGACCGTGATCGAGACCGAGGCTGTGACATGCGCGACCAGACCGAGGATCTGGGCGGAGGTCAACAGCTGGCCGGTGATGCTGTCTCTCAGCTCTGCGTCAATCGAGTGGGAGCAGCCGGCGGAGTCCTGGAAGCTGATGCTCAGGCTTGCGTCGGTGCCGATGGACACGCCGGCGAGCACGACGGTGCCCCCGGCGTCCGCCTGGAGGCCGTTCCCGTCGACGCTCACATTCGTGCTGCCCTCGAATCCGGAGATCGTTCCCGTCGCGGTACCCGAGACGATCGTCATGGCGCCGACGTTGATCTCGAGCGAACCGGTCGCGGCTCCATGTGCTTGCCACGAGAACGTCAGGGCGAGAAGCGCGGCCGTGCACATGGCCACGGCCACGAGCGCTCCTCGTGGCCGTGCGCGGCCACCGATGGTTGGTTGGCGGTGCATGGTTCCCCCTTTGTAGAAGCTGATACGAGGGAGTCGAACGCCGCGCCGTCTGGGTTGATCCCCCAAAAGGGAACACTGGGCCGGCCCGACTGCTATAAGGGACGCTCGGGATTATATACTTGACAAACCCACGCCATTCTGAGACAATCTGAGGCGTGGAAAAGCCCGACTTCGACCTCCAGCTTGGCATCTATGACGAGCGCTTCCAGGATCCGCTGGCGGCTGCCGACTACCTCGAATCGCTCCGCTGGCCGAACGGTCCCGTCTGCCCGCATTGCGGCGACTCCGAACGCAAGCACTACCGGCTCAAGAGCAAGACGCGGAAGCTCTGGAAGTGCGCCGCTTGTCGTAAGCAGTACACTGTCACGGTCGGGACGATATTCGAGGGCTCGCACATTCCGCTCAACAAGTGGCTGCTTGCCTTTAACCTGCTCTGTTCTTCCAAGAAGGGCATGAGCGCCCACCAGCT